>QNES01000232.1 GCA_003645255.1 Gammaproteobacteria bacterium | reverse complement strand
GTCAAAAATACCAAAATGTCGCCTTCGATAATAAGTGAAATATAACTATAATGATTATAGGGTTAATTCTTGATGGTTGCCCTTAACTGGTATATTATTTTTGTACTCAACCTAATCGGGAAATGCTATAACGCTAATTTTTTAGCAATTCTAATGTTTTTTAACATATTTTTTTATGAAACTCAATGCTCAAGCTTTTCAAAAAACCACGTTCCTACTTCGATTGTATATAAAAAGGATTTAAACCATTAACGACTTTTAAAATTAAGATTAATTGGTTGATAAATTTTAATTAAAATGTATAATTAAAATTATACATGAACCTATCCAGCCCTATTCAAAAATGCAAAATCATGAATAAAAATAGTTTGTTTTTTGATCAAAAAACACTGGATAGGTTCATGAACATATGTACTCTATAAGTTGTATTCTATAAAAGGTTCAAATAAATGCTAGAACTCAATCTCAATTTTTTGGATCCACAACACTTCACCGTCAGTCTTATTAATGACAATAGACGTGAAGAAACGAAACGGTTAGGATTTACCTCGCCGGTTTCTAAAAAAGGTCAACAACATCTCCGTTGGTACTCAGAAAAATATGTCACCGGTGCAGACATAGATTCTGATACAGCGCAGAAGATTGTCAAACAATTACCTATATTAGGTAAGACATTGTTTAATAAGGTGTTTTCTAAAAAAGCGGCTTATTATCTCTTTAAAAAATTTAAAGATATTCAAGCAGAAGACCGCTTGTTGACAATCACAGCAGATCACCCGGCTATTTTATCATTGCCCTGGGAATTGCTACATTCTCCCAACAGGGGGGGGCATTTTTTTCTGGATGAAAAGCCCCCCTTTTCTATTCGTCGCCGTATGCAAGGGGCTGGTAATCAATTGTTTACCATTAACCCCAAAAACCAATTACATATCTTATTTATTGTTAGTCATTCTAGTCAGGCTGATGAAGAAACTAAGCCTCGCACCCAAGCCATATTAGATGGCTTAGAAAAACACTTAGCCGGGCAAATCACGCTAGAATTTTTGCGCCCCCCCACTTTGAATAATTTACAAAAAAGGCTAGAAAACCAAACTTTACCACATATCGATATTGTGCATTTTAACGGATGCAGCCAATTTGATGAGATGGGCAATTTAGAAAATGAGGCTAAGATAGCCTTTAGTTTTCTATCCGAAGCTTTGAAACAAGAAGCAAATAGCATCGAAATGGGTCAAAATACCGGTTACTTATGCTTTGAAAATGACAATGGTAATAGTCATTTGGTGCCAGCGCAACTATTCGCGAATCTGCTCAACCGTCATCAAGTTCCTTTGCTGATTTTGTCAGCCCAACCTGGAACAGATGAAAAGTCCAATAACATGGACAGCCTAACAGCCCAATTAGCGGCAACGGGTATCCCTTTTGTATTGGCGATGCGCTATTCGATGTTAACACCTGCCACGCAAAAATTATTTAAGGCTTTTTATGAAAATCTGGTACTCGGTCAAAAAATTGGCAGGGCTTTGGATATGGCGCGGCTTGCCTTATATCAAGAAACGGAACGACTCGAAATTCCGCGTTTTAAGGAACGAGTGATAATCCATTTACAAGACTGGTTTTTACCGGTATTGTATCAGCAAACACCTGATTCCGCTTTACTCATACCATCAGATAGTAAGTATTCTGAAAATACTTGGCTTTTACAAAACAATTTGCCCAAACCGCCTACGGCAGGATTTTTTGGACGGTGTAAGGAAATGTTAATTATTGAACGCCAATTTGTACGGGGTACACGACGTATCACTATCAATGGTGTTGAGGGACAAGGTAAAACCCAATTAGCACAAGAAGCCGGTCGTTGGCTACATCACACCTGTTTCTTTAAATGTGTGGTATTTATAGATTTTGCGAATTATCAAGGGGTTGATCCGGTAAGCCTGGCAGTGAGTGTGATAGCGTCGGTGTTACAAAAGCAGTTATTAAATGCAGATGCCGCCACTCAAGCCTTACGCCGCGTACCGACTTTATTGATTTTCGATAATTTGGATGCGTTAGTCGAACCTAGCACCCCGATTTCAAATGCTGGAACGGTACCCGCTTCACTCACAGGGATTGGGAGCCAAACTCGGGATTCCTCCCCTGGCTTTCAAACGGGAATAGGTGCTACGGATCCCCTTCTCCTTAATCTTAATAACGTGGAACAAAATTCGCCTAGCTTGCAAACAGGAACAGAAACAACAGACTCCCTTCTTTTTGAAAAAGTGGATAAAATTGCCAATGCTTCGCAAACAGAGAACAAAAAACCAGGCTCTATCCTTTTTAATAAAGAAAGACTTGGAGGCATTGCCGGTGCTGCGAAGCAAACCGAAACCACAGGCTCATCCCCAATTCCCAATTCCCAATCTCCAATTCCCCAGGCAGGTATTGCACAACTCCTTGATATTGCTAAGAAATGGTCAGAAGTGGGTCAAAGTCGTCTGCTCATTATCAGGCGCCGCGCTCAACACCATGCTGGTTTTTCAAACATGGGTAGCTTAAAGCACCATCAATTTACGCTTGAAAGCTTAGATAAAACAGGGGCATCTTGCTATTTCAATGCCCTGATGCAATTGCCACCCAATCCTGCTTTTGGTATGCCCAAATCGGAGGAAGTCGAAAAACTGCTTGAGCAAGTTCATAATCATCCCTTATCGATCAAGTTGTTAGCGGGCAGACTGAAAAACGACAGCGTCAGTACTTTGAGTGAGCGTTTAAAATCGTTGTTAATCACATTACCAACTAACGGTTCTCCTGAGGAAAAAGCCCTTGCGGCATCGTTCCATTTAGCCCTGGAAAAATTAGATCCCTATAAACCATGGTTATCAAAAATGGGGGTATTTCAGGATGGTGCCTTTGAAAATGTTTTACAATCCATTACGGATATTCCCAAAGCACAATGGGAATCCTTACAGCAAGATTTAGAAAACACAGCCCTGATTCAACCCGAGAATTTAGAAGGGGTAACGGTTGCTTATCTTCATATTCAACCTCGTTTAGCACAGAAACTATGGGCGCAATTATCTCATCAGGACCAACAGGCATTAAGTGCCCGTTATTGTCAGGGCTACTACGAATTAGCTCGATTTTTATACGATGAAGGAAACAATAATCCCCATCAAACCCGTGCCATAGAACGCAAAGAATTGCCTAATCTACTCCGTGCGGTTCACTTAGCCTTAAAAAGTGGAACTAATTGGCATAAGGACTTTGCTAACTATGTTCAATCATTCCTAAATGATTTTGGCATAAAAAGTGACTTGGACAATTTGACCACGCAGGTCAAGAAAACCGTGCCGCCAGGTGATTTTAAAAATTGGTTTATAAGCCGTTCTGATCAAGGTGAACAGTTTTACGCAGCCAATCGCTATGAAGAAGCACAAGCGGTTTTTGAAGAAATCCTAGAACAGCTAGATGAAACCCCTTCTTATCATCGGTGCATCACAATGGGCTGGTTAGGACGTTGCCTAGCAGAACAAGGCGAATTTGAATTATCGGCAGATTACTTGCGTCAAACGGTGTCGGATTTAGGGCAAATAGAATCTTCTCAAAAAGTCAGGCTCGAAATGGGGCGCATGCAAACTTATTTAGCAACGGTGCTAAAAGAGATAAAAGACTACAACGGTGCCAGAGAAGCTTATGAAATCGCTTTGTCCATCGTGAAAGAGATACAAGATACTCGCAATGAAGCCGTTATACAAAGCCAATTGGGTACCTTAGGCAAATTACAAGGCTATCCAGAAGAGGCAGAACAACGCTACCATTACGCCTTACCATTGTTCCGACAATTAAATGACCTCAAATCGGAGGCTAATGTATGGCATCAATTAGGGGCTGTTTATCAGGATCGTCAACAATGGGAGCCAGCGGCACAAGCTTATTTACAAGCCGCTGACATCAGAGAAAAACAAGCCGATCTCACAGGGGCAATAGCGTCTTGGGTTCAATTAGCCCAAGTCAATCGCGCCCTGGGTAATTTGCCAGAAGCGGAACGATGGTATCGCAAAGCAATTGAAGGCGGCAAGTCTAAAGCAGATTGGCTCAATGTTTCAAAATGGTTTCGCGACCTCGCTGAATTGTTACTGCTCCAACCTCAACGCTTAGTAGAAGCATTCACATTGGCAGAAGCTGGTTTATCCATTGACAAAACCCTTAATCCTTCAGAAGCGGAAATTTGGAAAGCCTATATTCTCCTGGCTAAAATTGCAGAACAACAAAATAATACCCTCCAAGCCCAAAATTTCCGTAGTTTGGCACGAAGAGCCAAAGTCAACACAAGTGACTCTCATGAGGAGCTCCAACAGCACCAACAATTGATTGAAGCCGTGCTACAAACGGTTGCTCAACCCAAATTACGCTCCCAATTGGATTTGATGTTACAACAGCGTGAAGGTAAGGGTTGGACTAGCTTAGTTGCCGCCATTCGTCAAATATTGAAAGGCGAGAGAGATTGGGATAAATTATGTGATCGTGAATGCCTAGATTCGACGGATGCTGTCATTATGCAAAAAATCCTGCAAGAGCTATCTTAATGGTTAATGGTGAATAGACATGTTCAGATAAATATTTTAGCTTTAAGACCTGCCATGTTTTGAAAACCTGGCAGGTCTGATAACTTTTATTTTCCTGAAAAACTATAGACATCTCCCGAAATAATTTTGAGGTTTGTGCAGAAGCGTTACAAGTTGAACCCATTTTTTTTTCTCATACCCACACAGCAAAAATATCTTTATCCTGAAACTGAATCAGTTCATCTTTGTAGCTTTTGCCCTTGTTGAAATCATAAATGAGCAGATAGCCCTGTTTGAGCGAGTAGATATCCAAATAATCACTGAGCTGTTGTAAGCCT
>QNES01000231.1 GCA_003645255.1 Gammaproteobacteria bacterium | reverse complement strand
ATGATAATGTAGCCAACCATATTGGTGAATTAGTGACTGCACATAATGAATCGGTTTCCAGATATGAAATTTATATCAACAATTTAAAAGAAACGCAAAAAGGTTTTACCCACTCGCAAGAACGGTTAGTCGCAGGTATTAGTGAAATACCTGAAAAATTTAAAAACGTTGTAGATGATTATGCGGTGATATTACAGACGAATAAGCGTTATTTTGATCTATTAGGAAAATTGACTGAAAGTCTTGAAACCCAACAAATCGATTATATAGATCATGTAACAGGTGCCGCTGAGAGTATGACAACTTCTATTGAAGGGGTAAATGAAGCCACCGCCAAATTAGGAAGGTTTACAACAGCTTTCAACGAACAAGCCCGATCATTGATCCCTGAATTAGCAAAATTGGGGGTGGATCCACTCTTATGTCAATATGTGGACGAATTGAAAAACCACTTAATTCTGACACAAAATGAATTTATGGAACGCATTCAGCAACAACAGGAGACGATGCAAAGAGAATTAAATCAGGTGGATTCGCTGAAACAAATTGAGCAATCTGTTAAAGAAATGCATCACTTGCTAGAAGAAAAACAAAAACCGTGGTTTCCTGCTTTCTTTAAAAGGGGTTAATTCGTATGTTTAAACCCAAAAACAGTGACATTGAATTTAATTTTTGGCCTAGCATTGCTGACACTTTGCTCGCGATTTTTATGGTGTTTTTGATGCTTTGGCTGGTAGAAAAAATAATTTTTCTGCATGAATTGGGTCATGTTAAAAAGGGCAATGAAATATTAAATCAGAAACTGGCAAAATCAGGTGAACAATTTGCACAATCTGAAGAAGATTTAAAACTGGCTACAGAAACAATAGACGAAGCTAAACAAAATATACAGACTGCTATCGGATATTGGAAAAAATGCGAGGTAGAAAAACAGGCTTGTGAAGAAGAAAAAGCAAAATTGTCTGATGAAAAAGCAAGACTTAGCTCTGATTTGAAAAACTGTAAACAAGAGCAATCTCAAACTCAAGTTGATGCTTCACGGACTGAACAACTAAGAAACGCATTACGACAATGCGAAAAGGGATATTTATGTGACAAACCCCCTATTATTAATTTACAGGAAATTTCGGGATATTCCTTTAATACCGGTCAGGCACAGCTTTCTGAAGAGTTTGAAAATCGCTTAAAAAACGACATCGTTCCAGAATTAAAAGACATTAAAGACAATCACAATGTCAATGTTATTGAAGTGATTGGTCATACAGATGGTGTCATGGCTGGTGGAAATAGTAATTTAGATGGAAAGCTAGAAAGTGCGGTTGCTAATGGTGATATTTCCAATTTACGTTATGGTTCAAATGCCGATTTGGGTTTAATACGTGCTTTGGCAGTCGCATTTTTCTTGCGAAAACAACCTGAATTAAGTGGAATAAAATTCAGAGTGTATTCAGCTGCCCAATTGATATTATCTGATGGTAAATTGGCTGATAAGCCAAATCGCACTAAAGACGATACTAGAAGACGAATTGAATTGCGTTTTACCCATTTGGGAAATTAAGGAACGCGCCTGAAATAAAATAAACATCTGAACAATATTTCATAAGATCATAACAATTGTCTAAGTTATTTCAGGCACATTCCTAATTTTTTGAATATAATAAATCCGATTTAAAAAAATCGGATTTCTAAACTCGTTAACATATTCACTGAATGCCATAGTCTAAACCTAAGAACTGTTGTTGCATGCGATTTCGATTTCAAACCTATTCTATAGTCAATAAAAATTTATGTCTAATAAGTTTTTCATCTTTTTTACTTTTTGATGAAATTAATGCTTAAGTAGGTACGCATAAATATTTTAACATTTTAAATAGGGCTCCCCGCGTGTTTTTGCTGCCCACCAGCCGCTGCAAAGGCGTTGCACGAAAACCACCTTGCCCACCCTACAAATAGACAAAAAGGTATTTTTAATTGATAACTGATAATTTATTTAGTGCCTATTCGCTGGTAGTTTTACCGTAAAAGTGGCACCTTTACCAAAGGTACTGGAAACAGAAATTTCGCCACCCATTGCTTGACAAAAATGGCGACTAATCGTCAAACCTAAACCAGTTCCTCCAAATTGACGGGTTGTCGAATCATCTCCTTGGATAAAGGGATCAAAAATACCCTTTAATTTGTCAGGTGCAATACCCACTCCACTATCTGCGACTTGAAAATATAACCAATCTGAAGAATTAGGGTGAGTCAGTGATGAAGAATCAAGCGTATTTTGATTATCAAGTTCCTTTACAGCCGGGGAATTGATATGACGGGTTATGATAAAATCAATCGTACCTTGCTGGGTAAATTTAGCGGCATTACTTAATAAATTCAGCAGAATTTGTTTCACTTTCTGATTGTCAGCGTACATTATTCCCAATTCTCCAGAACATTCAACATTGAGTTGATTGCCTGTCACAAGGGGTTGAATCGTCGTCGTCACTTCTTCAATAAGATGCTTGACGGAAAACTCGCTCAAATGAAGTTCTAACTTGTCTGCTTCTATCTTGGAAATATCTAAAATGTCACTAATAATGTTCAACAATTGCTTACCAGCTACTTGAATCTTTTCCAGATCGGGCAATAAACCTTCACAACCATAATCTACCGCATCTTCTTGAATGAGATCGCTATAACCAATAATCGCATTTAATGGGGTGCGTAGTTCATGGCTCATATTTGCTAAGAAGGTACTTTTAGCGCGGTTAGCAGCATTAGCCATTTTGCTGGCTTGTTCAGAAAGGGCTAACATTTGTGATGTTTCATGATTAGCCCTCTTAAGTTCATGATAAAGTTGTAAATTCTCCAGTGCTGAAGCACATTGATTGACCATAATATTAATTAAATTTTTATCCGCCTCATTTAAGGATTGGCTATCCTCTAGGTAAATACACCCTCTCAGATTGTTATGTACTGTCAGGGGAATTAAAATGGCACCTGAATGCAATGGTTCATGAGGTTTTTTTTCTAAAATGCTTTTTGAACAGGTTTTTATGATTTTTTCTACTTCGGAATTGGTATCAGGATTAACAAATCTACCCGTACCTGCTTGAACGACTATCTGATCATCATTAGTCGTGACAACCAAACCACTACTAATAGCAGAAATAAAACCGGTTTCACCGAGATTACACAAACCAATAATTTGGTTCAATACTCCATCAAAAAACTGCTTGATAGATTTAGGATGATACAATTCTGGGGCTGCATCAAGAATCTTTGTCAGGGCTTGTCGATTCGTATTGAGAATGAGCAAATCACGGTAAGACTTCAGGGCAAGACGCATTGTCGTGTAAAGCTTTTCAATTGTTAGGTCTGTCTTATCCTTGTAGTCGTCAACATCATAGCGTTCAATCACTTCCTTTTCTGGTGCCATGCCCGGTTGCCCGGTCCGAATAATGAGCCTTATCATTGAATATTTCAGTTCATTGCGAATAAAGTCGACAAGCTGCAAGCCTGCTTCGTCGGTTTCCATAACCACATCTATTAGAGCAACGGCTATCTCCGGTTCAGCCCGCAAAATTTCCCGTGCTTCAATTCCTGACATGGCTTGCAATAGCTCTAGTTTTTTACCAGCAAATTCAAAATGCTCTAGTGCCAGGCGCGTCATCGCATGAATATCCGCTTCATCATCAACGATCAGTATTTTCCAAGCGGGGCGTTGTGGCTTTGTACTACCAGTAACCGTTTTATTTTTATCTTTTGTTTTTCTAATGAGTTTCATTGGTGTTTACTTTAGTCGTTTTGGGTGACAAAGAAATCCGATTTTTGAAAAAATCGTATTTCTATACTTTTATAGTTTAGGCAAAGAAAATGCAACCGGAAACGAAATGCGAAAATTCACACCGTTATCAGGCGTACTTTCGCAATTCATAGTGCCCTTTAATTGGCTAGTCACCAAATTATAACAGATATACATCCCCAATCCACTTCCCCCATGAGCACGATGAGTCGTGAAAAAAGGTTCAAACACCTTTTCCAGGGCATCAGGTGCTATGCCTTTGCCAGTGTCCAAATAGTTTATCAATAAATGCTGGTTTTCCAAATGCACTGCGATCATAATGTTACCACTATGCTTACCTTCTTCAAAACCGTGTATTAAACTATTCATCATCAAATTAGTCACAATTTGTTCTAATGTGCCTGGAATACTATAAATTTCTAAATGAGCGGAACATTCCAATTGAATTTTAATTGACGTTCGTTTAAATTTATTATGCAAGGTGTTAATAACATCTTCAATCGTGGCTTTGACTGTAAATTTCCTAACTTGTTCAGAAGTTTGATCAACCGCAGTGCGTTTAAAACTACTAACTAAGCCGGCTGCCCGTCTCAAGTTAGAAAGCGTCAATTTAGAAGCTTCATCAATCGTTTCCAGAGCGGGAATTAATTCTTCTTCATCGACTTCTTCATCCTCTAATAATTGATTAATAAATTTTGATTTCTCGCTTAAAAGTGAAGCTGTTCCCACTGCGACACCGATAGGGGTATTCAGTTCATGAGCAAATCCCGCAACTAAACGCCCCAGTGAAGCCATCTTTTCGCTTTGTACCAATTCGTGACGGGTTTGGGTTAATTCTTCTACTTTAGCTTTTAATTGGGCGGTTCTTTCTTCAATATGGAGTAGCATATCATTGAATCCGTCAATCAAACTACCCACTTCATCATTAGCTAATTTTTTGGCACGGAGACTATAATCTTTATTTTTGGAAACAGTAGTCGTCATTTTTAACAAATCATTGATAGGCGTTGTGATAACCCGCTGCAATTGTGAAGCTAATAGGAAAGCGAGTATTAAAGCAACCGGTATCAGTATAACTAAAACGCTCACATACCAATACAAACGTGTTT
>QNES01000230.1 GCA_003645255.1 Gammaproteobacteria bacterium | reverse complement strand
TAGTTCAAAATCCAAACCTGCCAGGTCTTCAAGACCTGGCAGGTTTTCTTGGAGTTTTTCTAAATCAGCTTTAAGTCCCCAGGCACTTTGATAACGTGCCTCAGCAGTTTTTTCTAATAATTTGATGATAATATTAGAAAGAGCAATTGGCAATTCTGAATTAATTTGATTAGGTGGCGTAGGCTGTTTTGCGATATGGCAATGGACTAATTCCATCGCATCTTTCGATTCAAAAGGCAGCTTGCCGGTGAATAATTCATAAAATGTCACGCCGAGGGAATAAAAATCGGTGCGATAATCCAAAGCGCGATTCATACGCCCTGTTTGTTCCGGAGACATATACGCTAATGTGCCTTCCAACACCTCTGGATTTTTCAGCGTCAAATGTTGCTTTGATAATTGGGTGGAAATTCCAAAGTCGATAATTTTCAGCACCCCAGTTGTGGGGTTGAAAACCAGGTTAGCGGGATTAATATCCTTATGGATAATATTTTGCTTGTGAATTTGCCCTAAAATATCAGTAGCATTTCTAGCCAGCGTGAGTAATTCATTCAGGGTAAAGGGACGCTGCTCGCCTAGCCATACTTTCAGGGACTTACCCCCAAAATCTTCCAGGCATATCATCAACGTATTTTGGTATTTTTCGAGACTATAAGCCTTGACAACACCATCTAAATCTGCTAAACGGCGTGTGATATCATATTCTTGCCGATAGCGGGTTAATTCTTCGAGCGTTGGATAGTCTTGTTTGAGCATTTTCAAGATAACTGGTTGATTATCTTTTTTTTGATGCCCCCGATAAACGAGTGAATTAACGCTCTCGTAAATCTGACTACCTATTTGATAATTAGGTAGAGTTAACATAGTAATAATTTCTCCTAAAGTTATAACAATTATTAATGGTTAGTATGGTTAATTATTCACATCGCTCAATAAGCATCCTAACTTTTTATCATATTCCATCACATGATGAACCAGCCAATTGACCAATTTTTGTTGAATGTGAAGGGCTAAATATAAATGCTTCTCCTTATTTTGCTCATATCCCTGTTTAAACTTATTGAACGTTTCAATGAACGTCGTATGTTGAGCTTTATGCGCCGCATAACCAGGATAATCAACTTGTTTCATGACAGTTTCTTCTGTCTCAAAATGGGTGACAACATACGTTTCCAAAAAGTTCAATACATCAAGTTCGCCCTCTTCTTGCTCATTACCAATATAATTTATCAACTTATTGAATTTATTAAATAATTCTTTGTGTTGTTCATCAATGATGGAATGATTAATAGAGAGATCAGATGTCCATTCAATCTTGAAAAGGGCGAGCAACTGGGCTTTAAATTTTCTGGGGATGCTCGTAAAATGGACATGCAATATGTTTTCATTATCCCCATAACTTAACACCTTCGCATAAACATCCTCGTCTGCCGCTTGGGAATTTGGAAAATTAAAATTAATTTTTAGATTGCTCAATACTAAAGGGAGTAATGCCTTTTCAACATCGCAGCGAATTAGAGCACCTTTAGGCGACAGTTTGAACAGAGTACCATTAACAGTTTGAGCATTCACCTGTTTACCAGTAAGTATGTTGTATTGTAGTGGAATTTCTTCTTGCAACGGTAAAAAAATTTCTTCTTCTTTATGGAAATAGAGATTATATTTCCCACCGATGCCCTCGACATCATAAATTGTAACAGGCTGTTTAATACCTTTGGGCTTAATCGTTTTTTCAGAATAAATTTTGACTTCACTGACTTTTTTCAAAGTCGATTCTGAAATCAATATCTGCCCACCGATGGCATAAGATTCAATGCGATATACTAAATTAACATTGTCACCAATAGCACTATATTTTGTGCGTGTTTCAGAGCCGATATTGCCCACGATAACGAAGCCAGTATTAATACCAATACCTATTTCCAAAGGCGCAAAGCCCCACGATTGCACTTGTTCATTGATTTCATCCATAGCTAACTGCATAGCGATAGCACAAGCAATTGCCCTTTCAGGATCATTTTCGCGAGCGATTGGGGCACCAAAAAAAACTAAAAGCCCATCTCCCATAAAGTCATTAATCGTTCCCTGATATTTATCAATCACATTCACCACTGCCGCCAAATAAAAGTTAAGAATTTTAATGACTTGTTCTGGAAGCAATTTATTAGCTTGGGCGGTGAATCCCCTTATGTCAGCGGTTAAGATCGTAATTTCTCGCCGTTCGCCACCGAGTTTTAAACCAGATTCAGTTTCAAGTAATGTATCAACAATTTCATCACTCAAATAACGTCCAAATATTTTACGCAGTAGCTGGTTCTTTTGTTGCAATTGGGCAGTGCGCTCGACTACTTTTTGTTCCACAGTACGGTATAGTCCGCTCAATTCGATTTTATTTCTTTCTAGTCGGAGCAAATCACGATAACCTCTTAATCCTGCCATTGCCGCAACCAACAATTTTCTCCGCGTCATTTCAGACTTGAGCTTATAGTCATTAATATCATAGTTTTCAATAACCAATTCTTCGGGTGCTTCACCCGGCTGCCCTGTATGGAGGATGATTCGCACCAAATGCTGTTGTAAAGTATCACGGATATATTTGACTAACTGTAAGCCAGTATCATTTTTCTCCATCACGACATCTAAGAAAATAAGAGCTGTGTCCGGGTGCATTTTTAATAAAGACTTTGCCTCTTCGCCGGAACTGGCAAAAATCAGATTGAGTGCTTTTGTTTGAAAGACAAATCCATCAAAGGCAAAGCGTATGACATCATGAATTTCTGGCTCATCATCGACCACCATCACTTTCCAAGTTGTTGCATCATGGCTTATCCATTCATCTGTTAGCAAAATATTTTGTTCAGCGTTTTTGGTTTCATCAGGCGAAGAAGTCGGTGGGTCATCTTCCTCCGCCCAAACCAATTCATCATCTTCTTCGTTACACGATAAATCGGGGTTATTATTGATATTATTTGTCATATTGCACCGTTTTTAATGATTAAAAATTCGGAGTATAATACGTGTTCGCCTCATTGAGTCAATGGTAAATTGATAATAAACGTCGTGCCAACACCCACAACACTTTCAACATTGATTATCCCTTTTAATTTTTGGGTGACTAAATTATAAACAATATGCAAGCCTAAGCCAGTTCCGCCCTTGATACGTTCCGTTGTAAAAAAAGGATCAAATATTTTTGGTAAATGTTCTGCCGGTATGCCACAACCGTCATCGCTATATTCAATAATGACTTGTTCTGATTCACCACGAATATCAAAACATAATTGTCCTTTTTCGCCTTCTTGATAGGCATGAGTAATGGAGTTCATCAGCAAATTAGTGACGACTTGTGAGAAAGCCCCCGGATAGCTGCTTATCTCAATCTGCTCATCTCCATTCAGGGTAATCTGATGTGGTGTGTTTTGAAATTTTGGCTTTAAAGCAACCAGCATTTCCTCAAGATACTTTTTAACCACAAAGGAACGTTTTTCTAAATTGCTTTGGTCAACGGCTACTTGCTTAAAACTTTTCACCAATTCACTAGCACGTTCCAGATTCTTTAAAATAAGCTGGCTACCATGGTTGACTTGGTCAAAATAAGCAGCCATGGTTGATTTTTTCAACTGGTTGCTTTTAAATGCGTTTAAGGTGACTTCGGTCTTTTTTGTCAACGTCGAGGCTGATATTAATCCAATACCGATAGGCGTGTTGATTTCATGGGCAACCCCGGCGACTAATCCACCTAATGAAGCCATTTTTTCGGACTCTACTAATTGGGCTTGAGTCGTTTTGAGATGAGCGAGGGCATCAGATAGTTCTTGTGTGCGCTCTGCAACTTTTTGTTCTAAGTTATTGTATAACAAAGAATTTTCAATAGAAATGGCGATTTGTGAGGATAAGAGATTCAACACTTCCAACCTTTCTGGCGTAAATGCTCCCGTTGTCAAGTTGTTTTCTAAATACAAGATACCCGTCAACTTGCCTTGATTGATGAGCGGCGTACATAATACAGATTGGGGGTGGTGTTTAACAATATATGGAAATGGGGTAAAGTTACCCTCTTGTGTCGCATCGTGCAAAATGACATTTTCTTGAGTACGAGCCACATAGTGAATCATTTTGACAGGTATTTGTTCACTGGTTTCAATAGCTATAGATTGCAAAACAGCAACTTTATTACTATCAATATGCCCTTTGGCTTCAATAAACCAATTATTTTTTTGAGGTAATAGCAAAAAACCCTTTTCAGCCCCTGCATTTTCAATGACAAGGTGCATCATTTTTTCTAGCAACCGGCTCAACACAATTTCTCCAGCCAGAGTTTGAGAAGCTTTTGTGACACTGTTCAAATCGAGCCATTGTGAACTGCCAGTTGTTGAAGTTGGAACAATTTTCGTTGCTGAGATAGTGGTATCCATGGCACGAGCCGTTTTGGTGAACAGAAATTGCGAATATTTGTTTTCCAAATGTTTGACTTTTGCCAAAGCGCCCCATTGTTGATAGCGATAGTGGGCTTCTTTCATATAGGTTTTGGCAAATTTGTCCATGCCCCGCCCTAAATAAAATTCGGATGCGAGTTCATAAGCAAGAGCCTCTTCATGAAGATATTCATTATCGAAGGCACCGGCAATGGCTTTTTCGTAAAACGCGGCGGCTTCCCAATTTTGTCCGAAAACCCGTGCTTTTTCAGCTTCAACTAAATCATATTTGTGCTGAAAATTCATTGGAGCATGAAAAGCCCAGTGTTTCATTTGCTTCTGATTAGCCGTAATCTGTTTCAAAATTTGCTGTTGTTCCGATTTAGAAACGTTAGGATAGATAGCTAATTTTGCTAAAGAACCATAAAAATGACAGAGAGGAACAATTAACATCACCACTGAACTATCTAAATATTTCAAAGTCATTTCGTAATGTTCAACC
>QNES01000229.1 GCA_003645255.1 Gammaproteobacteria bacterium | reverse complement strand
TTTTTTAGATAAATCATTTCACAGGGCTTGCGCGTGGGATTGCCCCTACAGATAACATATTCGCAGGTAGGGGCAATCCTTTATGGTTGCCCTTTGTGAAATTATTTATCTGAACATCTATAGGTGGGTTTTCTACCCAGCCTACGCTTGCTGTCCAAGAATGGCCAAGAAAAAAAGAAGTTGTTAGGAATACAAAACATGGGGTTTAGTTATGTCATACAGTGATTTTGACTTAAAAAAAGTTAAACAAGAACTGGGGGTTACACTAACAGAGAGGCAAAATGTCTTTTCTGCCATAAAAAGCATTGATATCTCCCCTATTCTTGTTGAAATATTAGAGGAAAATGTCCCGCTTGCCCGTGCTATTAATACAGAAAAAGCTCGTTCAGAACTTATTATTGCGAATATTCTGGTGGAAGTGCGAAAAATATTTAAGCACAAAGTAAGTTTGTTTTCTGGAATAGAATTTAATGTTGATAAGGAAAAAGGGTTAAATGGTTTCTGTGACTTTATTATGAGTGCCTCCCAAGAGCAATTAATCTTAAATAGTCCTGTCATTACTATAGTTGAGGCTAAAAACGAAAACATTATCGGAGGTTTAGGTCAATGTATCGCGGAAATGGTAGCAGCAAGTATTTTCAATAAAGCTGAAGGCAATCAAATTATGCGGTTATATGGTGCGGTCACTACTGGAACTGCATGGAAATTTATAAAAATGGACGGTCTTAATGCATTGATTGACCTTGATGAATATTTAATTGAAAATCCAGGTGAAATTGTCGGCATACTATTGGGAATGTTAACTCAAAATGCCTAACTAGCCAGGTAGGTCGGGTTAGATTTTTTTTGCGTCGCAAAAAAACGTAACCCGACAAAGGGCTATTTCGTCAGGTAAATGTTCGGGTTAAGAACAAAGCACTTGATAAGCTAACCCAACCTACCATACTACCCAAGGTATCTTTAGGCAGGGCAAGTTTTTTCGTGAGGGCGGTTACCATTATGTTGTTACCATTTTTGTTGATTGTCAATTTTGTAGAAGGCTAAAGTAAATCTATAAACTCATCTACTGTCAATCCGCTATCACTAATAATGCTTTTAAGGGTTTTTAAATGCAATATTTTACCACTATGAAATGGAACGGTAACTCGTCTATCTGCGGCATTTTTGTAAATTTTATGACTACCACTTTGACGAGTTAAAAAAAAACCGATTGCTTTTAAGACAGTGATAACCTGGGCTGCTGTGACTCTTGGTAAACGTGAACTCAAACTGTCACCTCCACAGCGGCTAAACTGACTGATTGAATGGTTGGTATAGTTTCTTCTTTGTCCAAACGATCTTCAATATGTAAACGAATGGCATCCTCAATATTAAATAAAACGTCTTCGTAAGAATCACCCTGAGTATAGCAACCTTGTAGGGCAGGGCAGGAGGCAAAATAACCCTCACTGTCTTTTTCAATAACCACTTGAAAAATAAATTTATTCATGAATAATTATCTCCGCTAAAAGTTTAAAGTAATTCGTGAAATCCTATTCCAACCCCTCATCTCCAAAAACCACATTCGCATCCCATTCTCTAGCTTGGGTGAATTTTGCTTTGAGGATGTGATGATTTTTCCTAATGGCGAAACGGCAGTCGTTTTATTGTCTTTTAACTTTTTCGCTTTTTTCAAAAATCTGTCATCACAGGTACAAAAATAATCGGCTCCCGCAGCTTCAGCACTGGATAAATGCAAAGCATCCACTGGTTTGATGCCGATTTGATTCAATGCTTTAGCACGATTTTTGATGTCCTCATTCAATGGAATGAAAATTTTTCCTTTATTTAACACGTTCAAAACATAGCGTTGTCTCTGAACCTTAGGCGTTTTTTGTACTTCAAAGAGTAGTGTTTCTGATGAAATTAATTCAAAGGTTCCCATTTCGGCCAGCATGATCGCGCCTAAAATAGCTTCCGCTTCAAGGGCAATACGAACCTGATTTTTATCATCCAATGGACGTTGTAAACTGCATGTATCAAAATAGACTTTCATATTCGTTTATTCTTAACTACAAAAATTTTAAACAGGATTAAACGGATTAATTGATAAACAGGATTATCTTATCAATGTCATCCTGAGTATCCTTCAATCTAGTATAACTTCTTTCCGGTATAAACGGATTATTTCTTAACAAACTCAATCACATCAAGAAAAAAAATGGTGTATGACGCTTCGCTTATACACCCTACGCGAGCTAATATGTCTGAATCAGAATTGACAGAATTTAAGAATTCACAGAATAAAGGCAATAAACCCAATAACACAACCCATTCAGTCCGTGCAATCATGTTCAGACGATTGAATGGTGGGCAAACAAAAAGACGTTTGCACACCCTACCTGACTACCCACCCCATTAGTGAAGTACATCTTTTGTAGGGGCAATCCCTTGTGGTTGCCCTTTTTTGTATCTCACCCAAACGAAAAACGCTATAGCAATTAAAACATAAGAACATGAAAAGTATATTTTATGTTGGCTGAATTTTTAAAAATCGCCACAAGCGAACAATTATTTTGAGCAACAAAAATTAATTTAGTAAAGGAGTGGCATTTTTTCAGAATTATGTTAATATAAGAACCTCATTAAAAATCATTTTTTCATAGGTAACTTATTGATTTTCAAGCTAATTTATTTTTAGCCCCTAAAATAATATTTATTTTAAAATCAATCACTTACAAAAAACTTGAGCATCGAGTAAAAGGAATTTATTAATTATCAATACCTTCGCCAAATTGTAAAAATCGTCAATTTCGAGCGGTTCTAAATTTTTCACTTATTGATTTTACTAAAAATAAAAATCAGTATTTTTTGGAAATAGCGAAAATTTAAAATTGGCAAAGGTATTGTAATTATGCCAAAGAATTAATTATGGCATTTACAAGAATTTCCTGAGATTTATTAAATCAACACCATTTTTACAGAATTTTTAAAAAACATGCCAATTTCCACAATCCAATATTTAGCTAACTTAACAACTCAAAAAAAGCTTAGTGTAGAAGCCATTGAGCAATGGATTGCTCAGAATCCCAACCCTGACATTGAATTTTATTTGAGAACGATGTTGTTAGGTAGCAAGCCTGAGGAAGCTACTTCGATTTTAATTCGGCAAATTTTTGAGCAAGAAAATATTGGTTTATATCCAGAAATACGCCAAGGTAAAAAGGGATATGTTGACTTTGTCGTGCAGGAAAATCGGAAAAATCCCGTCTTAATTGAATTAAAAGCCCTTTTTATTCGGCAAAAAGATAAACAGGGCAATATTATTGGCATTAAATATCAGCCCTTAAATTATCGTTTTCATCAAGAGCAAGTTATAAAGTATCTCGAAAAAAATGATTATTTGATTTTAACTAATTTATCTGAGGTTTGTTTGTTTAATCGGGGTGCGTTGTCTGGGGAGTTTGCGCCTTATCAGATTTTGTCTTTTGCTGAGTTATTGCAAAAATACCGTGATGAGCAAAGTTTTTGGGATGCCATGTATCGTTTGGATGTTGGCACGACTCGCATTGAATTGGAAAATACTTTTTTTGAAGATTTAGAACGTTGGTATCAAAGTTTGCAAACCGTTAATTTTATTGAAAAGGAGGGGTTTAGCAAAGAAGAATTAATCGTCTTATTTTTAAATAAAGTTATATTTATCAAGACGTTAGAAGATTATAGTTTAATTCGTTTCAACACTTTGGCAGATACTTATACTGATCATTATGAAAAGTGGAAATATAAAGGTGTTGTCGAAATTTTTGCACACTTTTTTGCCGAAATCGACGAGTGGTTTTGGAAATATTATGACACGGAATTGTTTAGTACCAAAATTTGGGATTTTATAGCGCAAGATGAATTTAATGTCGAAAAATTGCGGCGCGTATTTGAAAAAGTGCTTGGTTTAGGGCTTTGGGATAAGGCTTTTGGCAAGGGCATGATTCATTATGATTATCGCAAAATTGATGAAGATGTGTTTGGCAAGGCGTATGAAACTTTTATTGCCAAGCAGAAAAAAGATACCGGTATTTATTATACCCATCATTTGATTACTCAATATATGGTGGAGCGTTTAGTTGCTGGGTTATTTGATGAGAAAGTGAATACTATTCTTAGCGCGTTGGATAATAATGATTTGGCTGTTGTCAATGAGACGATGGCTAGGCTTCAACAAATTAAAATTGCGGATACTTGTTCAGGTAGCGGGAGTTTTTTGATTAAGGTGTTGCGGGAAATTTATGCTCAATATGGCAAGATTGAGGAAAAAACGCAGTATATAAAAGCGTTTAATGGCAAGGATTTATTTGAACGCCCTGCGCATATTAAGGCTGTTGAACAGTTTCGCTCTCATTATTTTTTGGATAACCCTCGCCATTTATTAGCCAGTATTATTTTGCGGCATATTTTTGCGATTGATATTGATGAGCGAGCTTTGGATACCGCAAAGACGAATCTTTGGAAGGAGGCGGTTAAGTTAAGTCCAAAATCGTTTAATTTTCGTTTGATTCCAAAGGAATTAAATCATACTTTACCTAATTTGGCGGTTAATTTTATTAATGCCGATGCGTTGTATGATTTACCTTTAGATTGGCAATTGGCATTTTTAGCTAAGAATTTCGCTTCTGAAATTAAGCAGTTGCAAGTTATTCGGTGCGATTATTTGCGCAATTTACATAATCCAGAGATTTTGAATGAGATTGAAGAAATTAAGGCTAAAATTCGCCAGGCGATGTTGGCTGCTGTCGATGATGAATTGTTTAAGGATTTATTGGAACAACGCAAGCCGATTTTGATGACTTTGGAATTTTTTTATTTGTATTTTGATGAGCAAGGGCAAATGTTGCCAGTGGAACAGCAGGGCTTTGATGGGATTGTGAGTAATCCGCCGTGGGAAGTTTTGAAGCCCATGCAAAAAGAATTTGCTGAA
>QNES01000228.1 GCA_003645255.1 Gammaproteobacteria bacterium | reverse complement strand
TGGAAATTGAACCAGAACATATTTGGAGCCATATCAAATTAGGTTATGCCCTGATACAAGCGCAAAAACCAGATGAAGCTTTGACAGAATGTGAAACCGTGTTGAAATCTCCCAAGGCGAAGAAAGATACTAAAGCGGCGGCTCACGCCATATGCGGGTTAGCAGAAATTGGGTTTAATCATCCAGAGATAGCGATTGAAAAGTGCCAAACGGCACTCAGTGTTTCTGAAAAAGAAGACTGGGCTTATTGGTGCTTAGGCGATGCTCTGATTCAGCTTAATAAAGCTTCTGAAGCGGTGGTACAATATGAAGCGGCTGTCAATTTGAAACCAGAAGAAGCTCTTTATTACTACAAATGGGGGCAAGCCCTGGCTCAATTGGAACAAAACGAAGCGGCTATTATGCAATATCAAAAGGCGATAGAATTTGATACCAGTCATGAGATTCGTAAGCAGGCGCAGCTTCTTATGGAAGCGTTAAATACAACGGATTAGGAATACTTTGTTATAGATGTCCAGATAAGTTTTAGCCTAGACCTGCCAGGTTTTAAAAACCTGGCAGGTCTTGTAGCAGGGACAAAACTTTTCTGGCTAACTATACCGGCGCTTTGTTAGAAATCCGATTTTTTCAAAAATCGGATTTCTTTTTAACCATTAATCATTAACATATTAACAATTATATATGTCTATTAATCTCGGCATTATCATGGATCCTATTGAGACGATAAAAGTCTCTAAAGATAGTAGCTTTGCTATGCTATTAGCAGCACAAGCTCGTGGCTGGAACTTGTGGTATATGGAATTAAATGACTTATGGCTATACGATGGGCAAGCTTATGCGTTTATACGTCGCTTGCAAGTGTATGATGATTCTAAAAATGGGTTTACGTTAGGGCAGCCAGAAACTCTATCTTTAAGTCATCTGTCTGTTATCTTAATGCGGAAAGATCCGCCATTTGATATTGAATATATCGTTGCCACTTACCTATTAGAATCGGCAGAAGCAACCGGTACGCTAGTTGTTAATAAACCCCAAAGCCTCCGTGATGCGAATGAGAAATTATACACCACTTGGTTTCCACAATGCTGCGCCCCCACTTTAGTTACACGTAGCATCCCATGCTTGCTAGAATTTTTGCAAACGCATGAAAAAATTATCCTTAAACCATTAGATGGGATGGGAGGTGCGTCTATTTTTCAAATAACGAAAGGGGATGTTAATACTTCGGTCATTATTGAAACAATGACGCAACAAGAACAGCGTTTTGTGATGGCACAACGTTTTATTCCTGAAATCGTACAGGGGGATAAGCGTATTTTATTGGTGAATGGTGAACCAATACCTTATGCTTTAGCACGCATTCCGGCTCATGGCGAACTACGGGGTAATTTAGCTGCTGGTGGGCATGGTGAAGGAATCGCACTGAGTGCGCGTGATAAGTGGATTTGTCAGCAAGTGGGTCCATTATTGCGCGAAAGGGGCTTATTATTTGTAGGATTAGATGTCATAGGGGACTATTTGACTGAAATTAATGTCACCAGTCCAACTTGTATTCGTGAATTAGATAAATTATATGGGTTGGATATTGCAGGGCAATTTATGGATGTGATTGAAGAAAAATTGGAGGGAAACTCAAACCTCGAAAACTAAACCTGACAGGTTTTAAAAACCTGTCAGGTTTGGATCTGGCTTAACTACCTATTCAACCAAATATTCAATAAATTGCTCACTAATTCTCCCAAGTATCTAATAAAATCGGTACTCATATCTGCATGAAAGCGTGATGAATCATGGCTGCCCATAGCCAATAAGCCTTGTGGCTCAGGGCTGCCTAATGGAATAAGCGCCGCTGAGGCAATTTTACTACTGGGAAAAAGATATTCAATTTGCTCCGCTGATATTTGCCCGCAGATAGGTTGATCCGATTTGAGCATGGAATCAAATAAGGTAAATATCTGTGCATCATATTCCACAAATTCTTGGCGTGTCACCGTTAGCACTTGTGGTTGAAAACACCGTACTACCACAGTATCTGTATTAAATTCATTACATAAGGTGCTATATAAGGTATGGAAAAATTCATCCATTCCTGTCACATTAGTTAAAGCAGCTACCAGGCGTTTAATGCGCTGATTAAGCTGATCATTTTCTTGAGCAACCGTAATTAAATCTTTCAATTGTTGCTGCAATTGCTTATTTTCTTCACGCAATGTTGAAATTTTTTGTTCTAACAGTGATATTTTTTGATTATTTTCATCATTGGAAGAAGGTATTTCTATTGTGGCTAAAAGCTTTTCATGCTCAACAAAAAATTGAGGATGTTGCTGTAGATATTCAACCACGCTATCTTCATCTGATAACATTTCAACCTGTTGTTGTTCATCAGTTTGTTTCATCTATTATTTCCTTAAAATGGCATATTAAGTAGGTATACAAAAGTTTATTAACAATTTAGGTAGGGTGGGCAAAGTGTTTATATTGCCCACCTTCACGATTCAAAATATGTCAACCTAATTAAAAAATTAACGAAACACTTTTCACCTGAGCATACATCCGCCGCCCTGGCACCACTTCAAGAACTGCAGCTGACTTTTGCGTAATACGGGCAAGTAGCAAAGTATCAGCAGCTATTAGGCGCACCAAAACCTGAGCCTGATTCAATGCCGATACCTCCTTTACAACCACTGAAATGACGTTAAGAATGCTAGTCTGTTTAGAGGGTTGCCAAACGAGACTGACATCACGAGCGTGTATTGCTACTCGCACGGTTTGTCCTACACTTAAATCTTCCCGTGGCAATAATATTTCTCCACCGTCAAAGCGCAGGCAGGTCAGGTGATAGTTTTTGTCGTGTTCTAGGACAGTCGCTTCTACGATAGATACCGCATTATCAGCCCGTGCCAAAGGGAGAGAGAGGCTAGTCAACATTTCCGAAGTGGGACCACTGCCCTGCACCCGTCCATCGTAAAGCAATACCATCTGTTCAGCCAAATGCGCGACTTCTTCTATCGAATGGCTAACATAAAGTATCGGTATAGAAAGTGTTTCATGCAATTGCTCAATATAGGGCATAAGATGGGCTTTACTTTCTCGATCCAGGGCGGCAAACGGTTCATCCATTAGCAAAAATTCAGGGCTAGTAAGTAGGGCGCGCGCTAAGGCTACCCGTTGCCGTTCACCACCAGAAAGGTTAGTGGTACGGCGCTCAAGCAAATGACAAATTCCAGTCAATGCGCTCGCCTCATCGAAACTAATACGCTCTGTACTCACCCGCTTTAAAGCAAACTCAAGATTACCGCGTACCGATAAATGTGGAAATAGTGCTGCTCCTTGAAAGACGTAACCAATAGGGCGCTTATGGGGTGGCACAAAAATACCCTCATCCTGCCAAACCGTCTTGCCTACCTGCAAACAGCCCCGAACAGATGGCTCAAGCCCTGCAATGCAACGCAGTAAAGTCGTTTTACCACCACCGGAAGGACCAAATAGAGCGGTTATCCCCGAATCAGGAAATGCAATTTGCACATCAAGGGAAAAATTGCGGCGTTCTAATTGAAATTTAACCTCAACGCTCATAAATTAACCACCGCAAATCGCCTATTGAATGTGTAAACTGCCACCAACATCAGAAACGAAAGCAACAATAATCCACCTGCTAACCAATGCGCTTGGACATACTCTAAATTTTCGACATGATCGTAGATAGCAATCGAAAGCACCTGGGTTCTACCCGGAATGTTACCACCAATCATTAATACCACGCCGAATTCGCCTACAGTGTGGGCAAATCCAAGTACTATAGCCGTCAAAAATCCAGGGCGTGCTAATGGTATGATAATTGAAAAAAAAGTATCCAACGGTGATGCCCTCAAAGTCGCCGCCGCTTCCAATAACTGCTTACTAATGGCAGTAAAGGCACCTTGCAACGGTTGGACCACAAACGGTAATGAATAGAAGACGGAACCAATGACTAAACCAGTAAATGTAAAGGCTAAAGGTCTTCCGCCCAAGGCGATTGAAAGACTCCCCACTGGACCGTATGGTCCAAGTGCAATGAGCAAATAAAAACCCAGTACTGTCGGTGGCAAAACCAGTGGCAAAGCAACCACCGCCTCTACTAAGGGCTTACCGCGCCAATGAGTACGTGCCAACCACCAAGCCAGAGGCGTACCAACCAATAAAAGGATGACGGTTGTTATGGACGCAAGTTTAAGCGTAATCCATAATGCGCTTATATCAGCTTCATGCAACATGTTAATATTTCCTCACTGTTATGGAATATCGTAACCGAAATCTTGAATGATTGCCTTAGCTTCGTCACTCTGCACAAATTCCATAAATGCTTTTGCAATTCGATTATGGGAAATCAACACCGCTTGTTGCTTGATGGGCTGGTATAGTTCGGTTGGCACTTCCCAATAAGAACCGCTAATAGCAATATCCTGCCGCTTGATTTGCGAAAGGGCGACGAAACCTAATTCAGCATTTCCACTGATAACGAACTGGTAGGTTTGACCGATATTTTCACCACGCACAAGTTGGAACTGCAAAGTTTTCCAGAGTCCAAGTTTTTCTAAGACTTCTTTAGCCGCAGCACCATACGGTGCCAATTTCGGATTGGCAATGGCGAGATAGTGATATGCTCTTTCTTTAAGTACCGCACCGCTTGCATCGACATAACCCGCTTTTGGACTAAAAAGAACGATTTTGCCCTGAGCATAAGTAAAACGACTACCAGGCAAAGCGACTCCTTTTTCTTCAAGCAATGCAGGGCGGCGTGTGTCTGCCGAAAAAAAAGCATCAAATGGTGCCCCATTCATAATTTGGGCATAGAATTTGCCCGTTGCACCGAAAACCAAAACGACTTTATCACCACTTTGCTTTTGAAATCGCTCAGCAATAGCCTTTATGGCATGAGTGAAGTTCGAGGCAACGACGATACGTGCTTCCCCGGCGATAACCTGTGGCGATCCAATAAAAACACTCAGCAACAATATAGTTAGTATAAATTTAATCAT
>QNES01000227.1 GCA_003645255.1 Gammaproteobacteria bacterium | reverse complement strand
ATAGAT
Organism: Gammaproteobacteria bacterium; assembly: GCA_003645255.1. Classification (GTDB taxonomy): domain Bacteria; phylum Pseudomonadota; class Gammaproteobacteria; order Beggiatoales; family Beggiatoaceae; genus QNES01. The sequence goes on along the minus strand of QNES01000227.1, from coordinate 5,047 downwards.
TGGAACATTGGCTACAGGTATATTTCTTTCGCGGGCGGCAGATGTATCAACTACATTATAACCGGTAGCCGTAACACCAATATATTTCAGTTCGGGCAACGAGTTAATTATCTGTTTATCCAGAACAACTTTGTTGGTTATTATGTTTTCCGCATCTTTACACCGATCAAGCACCTGTTCCGGTGCTGTTACGTCATATACATCACATTTACCAAGTGCTCTCAATTCATCCCAATTCAAATCACCGGGATTCAGTGTTCCACCATCTATAACTACAATATTCATATTTACTTCCTTTTTTTAAAGCTATCAGTTTTCAGTTATCAGTTTTCAGTTTTCAGCTTTCAGTCTTCAGTTTTCAGTCTTTATTTCTTTTCTTACTGATTACTGACAGCTGACTACTTTTGACACTATCAAAGCCTACCTTCTGTATTAAAAAATGATTCTGTCGACAATGATTCTGTCGATCCTCTTTCTTGTTTTTTTCTCATAATATGTATTTTTTCTATTAATCGCTTGACGATAGCGTGCGACGATGAGGGTAAACGATTAAGAGAACTCCCTAATCGTAATCCGCTATCGTCGCCCGTCATCGTCCGCCCTCTTCAGTTTTCAGTCTTTATTTCTTTTCTTACTCCCCACTGCCCACTGCCCACTGATTACTTTTCTCCTACACCTGCGATATAGCTTCTAATCCCTGAGCAAAATTATCGGCATTTTTCAGGGCGTGATGGGCTCTCAGTCGGGCGATTCCGTTACTGACCCCGGCAATATGGGGTGTACAAATTACATTGTGTAATTTATAAACTTCCCGTTCTGGGTTCGGCGGCTCATCGGAGAAGGCATCCAGGCCGGCTCCTCCTAATTTGCCTTCCAATAACATCTTGTATAGAGCATCTTCATCGACAAGAGCACCCCGGGCGACATTTATTAAATAGGCATCTGGTTTCATCAGTGCTAGACGTCTGGCATCAATGATATGACGGGTTTCTTTAATTAAAGGCAGATGTAGTGAAAGAATATCGCTTTCAGCAATAACTTTATCCATATCATCCGGTCCCCCGACAAAATCCGGTTTAATTTCATGCAGGACATCTTCCGGAATATCGCCTACTTCGATCACCTTGATTTTTAAACCAAACACCTTGGCTCTTTTGGCAAGCTCTCTTCCACTGGCTCCAAAACCTATCAATCCGAGACTCAATCCATCCAATGAACGACCAAATGTAGACCAAAGTATTTGATTCTGAAAATCATCTGTCAAGTCATGGAAATGGCGAGTCAACATCAAGATAAACATCATAGCACACTCAGCCAGTGAACTTCCACTAAGCTGCCCGGGACAGTTTGCCACGACTATCCCCTTGCTTTTGATATGGTCAACATCTGTATGGTCAATACCGGTTGATAAAACCTGCCACAGCTTAACACCGTCTGCAGCGTCGATTATAGTCCGGTCATGAAACACGCCATTATCTATTACCATCTCGATATCTTTAAACTGTTCCGCTAAAGGCAATTCGGCATTATAAATCCTAAGATTATGCTTGTCTCCGAAAGCTTCAATTACATTGTTAGCCCAGATCGGCGAATTATTAATTGCAATTAAAAGTGCATTTGTTTTTTTCATAGCTTTTTCCTAACCCCCTTATCCTTGTAATTTTGAAATGCTTTTCATTACTTGATTGCAGGAGGAGTTGAGCATCCACTCGTCACCGGCGACAAGGATCAACTGAAATCCCATATCAATAAAACGTTTATAGGTATCTTCTTCAAATATGTCACCGCCGTAAACCGCGGTTCCTGCCGGTTTACCAGCCTGTTCAGCGGCTTTCAGAACCGTCTGGATGGCATCTTTCATTTTCGGATGCTCAAAATCCATAGGAACTCCTAATGATATTGATAAATCGCAAGGTCCGATAACAAAAGTATCCAATGACTCCACGGCAAGAATTTCATCAATATTCTTTATGGCGTCACCATGCTCGATATTAGCAATATACAACATCTGATCATTAGCTTCTTTGAAATAATTTGCATCAGAACCGTATCCACAAGCTCGGGACGGACCGAATCCACGAGTACCCGCTGGCGGATACAGAAGTGCATCTCCAGCAATACGTGCTTGTTCCGCTGTGCAGACAAATGGGCTGAAAACTCCCAAAGCACCCATGTCAGTATAAACCTGTATCTGATCTGGTGAGCCATTGGAAAGGCGGACAATTGGCGTAGCGTCAGTGGAACTGATAGCCTGTATTTGTGCCTGCATACCTGCTGGTGTCTGCGGTGCGTGTTCGCCATCAAACATAACGAAATCAAACCCCGCCAGAGCATATATCTCTGCAATAGCCGGTGAACCCAATCTTAATTGAACTCCAAATGCTGCTTTACCATCATTAAGTAACTCTTTCGTACGATTTTTCATCTTCTAATCTCCTTTTTGTTGTTGTGGTTCTGCCAAAAACCTTTAGTTAATATTTATTATTTTTTGTACTTAAAACTTATCTTTTTATCACTTAGTCCCATACACTTAGTCCCTTACACTTAGTCCCAAACACTTAGTCCCCACACTTAGTCCCAAACACTTAGTCTCTTAGTCCATTCACTTAGTCACGCACCTAGTCGCGCATTGCGAGTCACTTATCGACTAGGTGTAAAAGACTAAGTGTGGACGACTAAGTGTGGACGACTAGGTGTAAAAGACTAAGTGTGTCCCTTGCCCGTCATCATCAACCCTCTACTCTGTTTTCATATCCTTTTTATGTTACTTTTGACCGTTCCATAATATTTTTACCAATTAATTATTTTATCAGGAATAAATCTTTTGGTCTTTTTCAATTTGGCTTTATTGCTTCTAAAATGCTCTCGTTGATAGAGAGGACAATTTTTGCCCGGTGGGTCAATGTGGACTACAGTGTTGCCTTTAATTATTAACGTGTAGTCAATCCCACCTATCCTTTGTTCCACAGTTCGTTCTTCGATAGGGAATGAAACCTCAACCTCGTCTCCTTTTTTTACGGACTCCAAATTCAAATAACGACCTTCCCATGTAAACTCGCACGGCTTGTCATTGACCTTGCAGGATACGTCCGTGCTGCCGTCTGCAATCCACTCAGGCATGCGAACCGCCAGGCTCTCGCACGATTGCTTAATTTTAATTGCCACACGACCTTCGTATGGAATATAGCTATTCACATCCGCCCATGGAGAAGTCCGGTTGAGTAACAGGTTGATTTTGAGTTGACCCTCATCGTATCGAACCATGTCCTGCCAGATATAATAAATTGACCGTATTCCGTTGCCTGTACAGCAGTGCATAATACCATGAGACAATGCCCAGTCGTTGGCACTAGCCCAGCCGGAAAAGGCTCCCATATTGCGTTCGGCAACTCGATCAGAAGTCTCGTAGACAGATGGAGACTCATAATCTTGTGACTGCGCCAAAGGATTGATCCAGTCGCAACTGGTCAACTGATTCTCAAAAAAGTGATTGCGAATCCAGCGGTCAGCTTCGTCCCAGTAATCGCCCCATCCGGCTTCGGAAAGTTTGAGTGCCAGGCCGATCATATCCGCTACCTCGCAAATTTCAGCAGTTGGAAAGTCGGGAGCGATGTATTCAGGGAAAAATCCGACCAAGGAAGAACCCTGTGTCATGGCCCACTCAAAACTCTTTATAATAAAATCTTTGTGTTCAGTGTCCCCGGTCGCCAGCGCGTAATCAACCATTCCGAGAAGGTCGATGGTATGGGCATGAAAATGTGCTCCCGGATTGTTATCACGTCCCTTGATAAAACGTCCCTCGTCATCATAAAACTCGCCGTGATCTTTCAAGCTACGAATGATTTTCCCAGCCAAAGATTTTGCTGGTTCATAACCGCTTATACGATAATACTGAGTCAATCCGTGCATCAACCTGGCATAGCCTTCCGCACCGACCAGTCCCGTGGGCAGCTCCGCATCGGGAGCAACTTTGGCGTTGGGTTCGAAATATCCATTGGGAAAATACGCATAGTCATCTTTATGAATTGCCACTTCGTTAAGGCGATCAACCATGCGTTCGATCAATTCTTTCCATCGGGGATTATTATCCAGAGAATAATAGATTGTCATAGTGCCGATTATTCTGCCGCAGGAAAAAGGATGACTCAATTGGCTTACGGATTTGTCATTCATATCAGTAGTCGTACCGTCTGCCCGAAAAATCGTGGAAGCCCAGTAGGCATTTTCACAAGCCCATGGACGCCCCTTCATAGGTGTATAATAAAGTCCGTCAGATCCGATGGACTTTATTATAGCATTCATCCAAACGGGATCGACCTGGCTGTTCAAGTCACTACCTGTGATGATGCGCATCAAGGGTAGTGCCTCAACAAATTTGACTTGACACCAGTCGTTCCAGTCGTGCCACATTACCGGCGGATTGCGGAAAAATTCCACCTGCCAGTAGAGCTCATGATCCGCATCCGGATCAGTAGGCCCGGTAAGCCCGTTAATCGCCAAGCCCGCCCGCTCCTGAACATCCAGCGTATCCGGCACCATAGCTTCGTAGCGGGTGCCGTCGTAGGAAGATAATTCCACATTAGGCACTTCTGGATTGATGTACTTAATTTCATTGCTTCGCTTTGTTTCTTTTAACATTGCTTAGTTGCCTTAATTTTTCGGTTTACGATAGCGTGCGACGATGAGGGTAAACGATTAAGAGAACTTCCCCAATCGTAATCCGCTATCGTCGTCCGTCATCGTCCACCCTCTTCAGTTATCAATTATCAATTTACTTCCCACAGATGCTCATAAGCCGGATGCGGAACCGGGCCTTTCAAAAGAGGGTCGTTAGTCTCTTCCATATGGTCTTTGAGCTGCTTTCGCAAGTCATGGAGAATCTCTGAGTATTCCGGATTACCCGGGGTGTAATCGCCGGAGAAATAGGAACCGAAACTCATTGTGGAAGCCAGATTGTTCTGTTCATAAGGATCCTTTTCCAGATCGTACAACTCCTCGATGGGTTTTAAGCAACCAGCCGTTAATCCACCATATACTTGCTGGATCT
>QNES01000226.1 GCA_003645255.1 Gammaproteobacteria bacterium | reverse complement strand
ATTAGAAATTAACTTGCCCTATTGATGCTATATCCTTTTTTCGGGTTCCACGCGCCAGCGTCAATGCCATTGACCCTACGCTAAGGAACGTACATGAAATAAATTCGACAACTAAACCAGACCTGGCAGGAAGAAAACCTGCCAGGTCAAAATCAAGTTTGGACGCTGCTCTTGACCTGCCAGGTTTTGTTTTAACCTGGCAGGTCTGGTTTTAAAGTTGACTAAATTATTTGATGCACGTTCCTAACCCAACCAGCCTGGTACAAAAATTTCAAATCGAAATAATTGGGGGCAGAGTAAAATTAACAGAATTATCAATCTTTTTATTACACCGTTTTTCTCGCAAAGTTTATTTTGCTCCCAATTATTTTCATAGATTTGAGTGATCTATATATAAATGTAGTTGATGCAATCGGAAAACGCTAGAACATTTGATAAACCAAGTTTTTTTGAACATTAGAAATCAGATTTTTTTCAAAAATAGTATTTATAACGGCATTTTAAATTTTCACAAAACTGATAGATATACAATATAATTAAACCATGCGTCTTAGTAAACTTAAACTTATCGGTTTTAAATCTTTTATTGATCCTACAACGCTCTCGTTTCCGAGTGAGCGGGTGGGAGTTGTTGGACCTAATGGCTGTGGTAAATCTAATGTGATTGATGCGGTGCGTTGGGTAATGGGGGAAAGTTCGGCTAAACAATTGCGCGGCTCTGCCATGAGTGATGTCATTTTTAATGGCTCTCGCACCCGAAAAGCGATTGATCAGGCTTCCATTGAGTTGGTGTTCGAGGATGTTAATGTTCCCCAATATCCAGAACATTCTGAAATTGCGGTTAAAAGGCAAATTTCCCGTAAAGGGCAATCCACTTATTTTTTAAATAATGTCAAATGTCGGCGTAAGGATATTACCGATCTATTTTTAGGCACCGGTTTAGGACCCCGTAGCTATTCCATTATTGAACAGGGTATGATTTCGCGCCTGATTGAAGCTAAACCGGATGAATTGCGGGTATTTTTTGAAGAAGCGGCTGGCATTTCTAAATATAAGGAGCGGCGCAAGGAAACCGAACAACGGATGAAGCATACCCGCGAAAATTTGGCTCGATTGGATGATGTGCGTCATGAATTAGATAAACAATTAAATAAACTTAAAAAGCAAGCCAAACAGGCTGAAAAATTTCAAGAATTGAAAAAGGAGGCGCATTTACTCAAAGCACAATTGCAAGCTATACGATGGCATACCCTGGATACTGCGGTGCAAGAGCAACAGCAGTTTATTGATGAGCAATCGGCGGCTTTAGAAAAAGATGTCTTGGCATTGCAAGATTTTGATTCGACTCATAAACAGCAGCGTGAAGCGCAAAGCGTCGCACAAACGACTTTGAGTGATGCCCAGGCGCATTTTTATGAAATTGAGAGTGAAATCAATCGCTTAGAACAAACGATTCAACATAGCAATGAACGGTGCGAGCAGTTACAAGAAAATTTGGAACAAGTCGAACAAAAGCAGGATGAAGCTCGACATACCCTGGGGTCAGATGAGCAGCAAGTTGTTGATTTGATTAAAGATTTGACTGAGACTGAGGCTCAATTAGAAACTAAATTACAAGATGAAAAATTAGCCCAACAAGCCCTGCATGAAGCAGAAGAAGAAGTGCAGGAATGGCAATATACCTGGGATAAGTTTACTCAACGCTCTGCTGCCCCCACTCAACGCGCTCAAATTGAACGCGCCAGGATGGAAAATCTTGAGCAACGCTTAGAGCAAAATAAAAAGCGTCTGGTTCGCCTGGATGAAGAAGGAAAAGATATAGATATCAAAGCCCTAGCGCGAATGGTGACCAGTTTAGAAGTAGAAATCACCGAAATTCAAGCTACCCTGGGTGAAGCTGAAACAACGCTCAAAACCCATTATGAGGCAGTACAAAAATTTCGTGAACTGACTCAGCATCAATCTGAACAATTGCAAACGCATCAATCGGAAGTCCATAAACTAAGTGGGCGCTTAGCATCATTGGAAACCTTACAAGAAGCGGCTTTAGGTAAAAATGATACCGATTTGATTGCCTGGCTACAAGCACAAGCATTACATGATGCACCGCGCCTGGCACAATCTTTACAAGTTGAATCCGGCTGGGAGCAGGCAGTAGAAAGAGTTTTGGGGGCGCGTTTGCAAGCGTTATGTGTGGAAGATATGACTGCCCTGCAATCTGCCCTGGAAAATCCACCGCAAGGGGAATTGGTTGTTTTTCAAACTCAAATTCCCTTAAAAGAGTCAAATGTCGTCAAACGGGAAGGATTTTCTGCTTTACTAGATAAGATCAAAGCACCTTGGTCCTTAAATAGTTTATTAGCGGGCGTATGGGTAGCCAATACATTGAGTGATGCATATCGCTTGCGTAGCCAATTAGCCGTGCATGAATCGGTCATTACGCCATCAGGTGTTTGGTTAGGACCCCATTGGTTGCATAGTCAACTGGGAGTCGATGAACGGGCTGGTGTATTAGCGCGTGAACAAGCAATTAATGACATCACTACCCAATTGAACACCTTAAATGAAACGGTCCAAACACTTTCTCAAAGCTTAGAACAACACCGCGCCACTTTGCATGAACATGAAAATCATCGTGAACAAGCGCAAATGCGCGTCAATGAAATCAGCCAACAATTATCGCAATTGCAATCACAGCATAGTGGTAAACAGGCGCGTCTTGAACATATTCAGGCGCAGTTAGAACGAATTGCAAATGAACGGGCTGAATTGACGAAACAAATTGCTCAAGATAATAAAGACTTATCAGCTACGAGTGATAAATTACATGCGGCATTAGAAGAAATGTCAAAATTAGCTGATGAGCGAGATGAATTAACGCATCAGCGTGATTTATATCAAGAAATGGTGGCGCAAACCAGTCAAACTTGGCAGACTACAAAAGATGAACGCCATAAAGTGGATGTACGACTAGAATCACTCCGTACCGATCAGGCACGATTGCAGCAGGGCATTGAGCGTTTAAAAAACCAGTTAGAACAGTTGCATGAGCAACGTTATGAATTAGAACAGAATTTAGAAAAACAAACTGCTCCTTTAGAAGATTTAAAAACGGCATTGACTGGAAATCAACATAAACGCACCGAGGCAGAAGAAGTTTTGCTCCAAGCAAAACAAACTGTGACACATTTGGATGCAGCCCTGAGTGATTATGAAGGAGAACGCCATCGTGTAGAAACGCGCAGCAATGAACTACGCACTGATATAGAAAAAGCCCGTATGGAATGCCAAGGTAATGAAGTACGTCGGCAAACTTTGGAAGAGCAATTAGCTGAAACGGAATTTAGCCCTATTGCATTATTGGGTGATTTACCGGAATATGCTGATGAAGAAAGTTGGCAGGCACAAATTGAAGCGGCTGAACGTAAATTGGAACGAATTGGTTCCGTTAATCTGGCAGCCCTGGAAGAATTTGAAGAAGAATCGAAGCGTAAACAATACCTGGATGATCAAACAAATGATTTGAATGAAGCACTGAACTCGCTAGATAATGCGATAAAAACCATAGATCGTGAAACGCGGGCACGCTTTAAAGAAACCATTGAAAAAGTGAATGGCTTTTTACAAACCATGTTTCCGCGTTTATTCGGTGGGGGTGAAGCAAGCTTACAAATGGTTGGTGACGATATACTCAAAGCGGGTGTCACGATCATGGCACGCCCACCAGGTAAACGCAATACGCATATACACTTACTTTCCGGCGGTGAAAAAGCTTTAACAGCGATAGCGTTAATCTTTTCGATTTTTGAACTGAATCCGGCGCCATTTTGTATGTTGGATGAAGTTGACGCACCGTTAGATGATAGCAATGTAGGGCGTTTTTGTACACTGGTAAAAGCGATGTCAGAACGGGTACAATTTATCTTTATTACCCATAATAAAATTACGATGGAAATCGCCAACCAATTAATTGGTGTGACGACGCAAGAAGCGGGAGTATCACGCCTGGTTGCGGTTGATCTTGAGACTGCGGTGGATATGGTGGCTGTCAATTAATTGTGAATTGTGAAACGCAGCCTCTAAAAACCAATTCACCATTTCCAACTGTCACAGTTGATGACGTGGCGGGTTGTCTTGCTTATCAAGGTAAACCTAAAACTTTAGAAGACATGGAAAGAGAACTTGCGGAGGGCTTGTTGAATGAAAAAACGGCGGGTTGTTGATACCAATATTTTGATTCGCTTGCTCACCAAAGATGTTCCTGAACAATATCAAACGGCTTAATCTATTTTCTTGACATTTGACCAAAAGTTCATTAAAAGGAGCCAGGGCATTGGAGATTGTGAAGTCAAGCAACCTTAATGTGCCGCGATTATTACCGCCATCTTTGAAAATAATTGGGATCAGAGTATAGCATTTCCCTTTTGAGTGAAGTACATTTTTTGTAGGGGCAAGACTGACTGCTTGAAAAGGAAAAAAAAGGCCAGGCTCGATTTAATTTTTAATCTTGAATTTTTATACAAATTGTATTGACTTAAGGGCAGACACACAGGTCTGCCCCTACGAAATCCCTTATATTTCATGGCTGTAGTGGCGAACATAAGTGTTCGCCCTGGCTTAAGCCAATGGCAGTGACCTGGCTACGTGGCTTAAAGGAGGCTATTTTTCCTTAACAACAGGTTTTTCTCAATTTGAAAAGTCAATAGTACTTGTTTCAAGATTTGGTTCATTCAACCGTAATTGTCTTGGATTAGTACGCCCAAGCAAATGATCAATGTAAAGGTTGTCGCCTGGTTTATATAATTCAGACATTGGACCAGCATCCTCAAGCAACCAACCACTTTTAAATGTGGAATTATCCCGATATCCAACGCTATGATATTGAAGAGTGATAAAGATCATCTCTTTTATTTTGTTATGACGATGAATAATATAGCGTTTCCCGATTAGGTTGAGTACAAAAATAATATACCAGTTAAGGGCAATAATCAAGAATTAACCCTATAATCATTATAGTTATATTTCACTTATTATTGAAGGCGACATTTTGGTAT
>QNES01000225.1 GCA_003645255.1 Gammaproteobacteria bacterium | reverse complement strand
GCGTTAGTTCACCGGGATAATTTGGTGTTAGTGTAGTTAATGGTAAAGTTGGAGTCCAAAGTTTTAGCTTTGTCTTATGCAAACCTGAAAGTTTTGAACTCCAACCGGTTGCTTTTACCATTTTTTAATCAACAAGATTAGTCAATCAAAAAATTACTTTTCATCAGAATGAGGTATTATTCTCACTTTTCCTGACGAAAGCGTTTCTTGATGGAAATTGAAATGACTTTTTTGTTGGCTAATCAATTCCAAAAGTGTTTCAACATGTGATAATCGATTGGCATTGGTTTCAATGCCGTGTGCGTTTTTTTCAATAACACGTTTGACACAATCTTCTTTAGAATTTACCAATTCCGAGGTTCCAAAAATTTCAAAAATCTTGAGTGCAACCTGTAATCGAATCTCAATAGGTGTCTCGTAATCCACCATGAGGGTCTTGAGGCTTTGTAATGCCGTACTAACAATATCTTCTATCTCTTCTTGAGAAACTCTACCATTTTTTAATACTTTTTGTTGTTTTAACATGTTTAATTTCTTCTAACTCACTATGTAGGTATACTGCACGCAGATACCATTTAAACTTTTGTGATGACTACTCATGAAATAAATTAATATCGCATAGCTTTGAACCGAAGTTTCAAAGCTGAAAAACTAGCAAAAGTCTGTTTCGTTACTCCTAAAAGAGACTTCAATCCGACTAACTAAATTATTGGTATTTTAGCACAAACAGATTATAACGGCCTGAAATAAAATCTCGTTTCTTGCTGTCCGAACTATTGGTACTGGTTAATATGATGTTATAGTTACCACAGCTTCCTGCTGTGGCTATTCACATTCAAGCCCTATTGGGTGTTGAAACAAGTTCACTTGTTTTGATTTTTTAAGGCTAAAATATTTTCACTTGCGTTTAAATTTTTAGTGTATCAAGAGCAAGCAATTTTTGGGTGAGAATTTGCGATAATTTATACATTTCAGTTATCGCTATTTTGGCATTTTTTTCGGGACAGGCTTTTTCCAATGCTTTTTTGCTTACTGTATGAAATTGTTCATGGGGTTCAAATAAGCTATCAAAAATTTTTTGGGCTTCCCTACTCTGTTCTAGGGTAGCCACTTCATTCGCCCCCTCACCATAAAGCCATTGCCCTAATTTACATTCATGATGATGGGTACCGTAAAAATCTCCTTTTCCTTCTAAGGTTGCTTCAATTTTTTTCAAATATTGAATGTGATCATTAAGACGCATTAGAAAAAAGGCTTTGCTTGGCATAATGAATTACCCTTTTTTTCAGTTTTCATTTAAACCGGGGTCCAAAGAATATAATAAAGCTTGCATTAACAATGACACATCTTTTTTAGAACGCGCATCAACATCAAAAACTGGCGGATTCAGATTAAAAAGGCTTAATGCTTGATGATAGTCAACAATCTTGGGTGTAGAACTGATATCCATACGAGTGACACCAATGGCGACTTTGGTTTTTTTAATAAAGTCGGCAAAGCTTTTTAGAAAAAAGCGCATATCTTCTAAAGGATCAGTGCGAACATTATCTATCAGCAGAATAAGCCCAATTCCTCCTTCCGTTAAGATATCCCACATAAAATCAAAGCGTTCTTGTCCAGGCGTGCCATACAAATGAATTTTTTCTTGACTACTTAGTTTAATTATACCATAATCCAAACCGACTGTAATAGTCTGTTTGTGTTGGTGGCTTGGATCACGCTTGGTAGCTTTTGCTTCAGTGACAATCACAGGCGTATCACTTAGTACTGAGATTGCTGTCGTTTTACCTGCACCAGGGGGACCTGTAAAAATAAGTTTATAACTTTTCATAATGAAAACTAATCATTGTTAAGCACGTAATCGCGCTAAAAACCGTTGGAATAAACTTCGTTTGGCATTAGGCTTTTGGTCTGAGGCTTGCCGTGAAGAAATGCGTGACTTAAGTCGTCTATCTACAAACGCTAATTTGAGCGTACTAGCAGCACTAAAAAAGGTGAACACATAACGTTGTGGAATGGCTAAGATTTGACTGGTTTCTAGTAATGAGCAAGGATTTTCCATCCACAGGGCTGAAATTTTTAAAGCATAAGGTGTGACAATCAAGCGCGTAAAGTTGGGCCAATATAATAACAGGATGGGTTTATGTAAATCAGTCCCTTTAGGTACACGCCCGCGCGCCGTCCACAGGGCTATTTGCCATAAAAAGTTATCTAACGGTTGAGAAAGTAGCTGATGTTTGCTTATATACTTTTCCAATTCTGTTTCGCTTAAAGTTGTCATGCGTAAATGACCATGTGACAATGGCAATAAAGTCATGGTTCGTAGTTTGTTATCACTTGATTGACAGGTACAAAAAATTTTATTTTGTTGATAGAGTAATACAATCGGTATGTACAAACCTTCAATCAAGATACCGCCGTTTTCAAATTGTTGACTGACAACGGCGGCTTTTTCAAAAAAACTTTGTAGATAGTGACTGGGTTCATAATAAACTTTTTCAATTTCTTCAAATTTGTCGGGATTAATATCCTGAGCATAGCCGCAATATTGATGTAAAATTTCTTCTTCTTCAATGGCGGCGATTTCCATTGCTAATTTAGCATCGCGGGGACCCTGCGATAATTTATCAGTCACTTGAGTAGGACTTGTTTCTACGGGTTTTGAAAAGAGTGCTTCCTCCGACAATAGTTTGAGCTTTTTCAGGGATTTGATTAATTTATCAACTTCAATCGGTTTTTTAACATAAACCGTGCCTGCAATATCTTTATCATCAAGAGATAAGATAATAATGGGTAATTGTGAATAAAGTCTTTGATATTCTTTCCAAAAATTTTGGCCATCTAAACTATCTAGGTCAAAAATACCCGCTTGGGCAGATTGAATATCTTTAACCAGGACATAATCACCTTTACCAGGACCATTAAATACCATTTCAAGAATTTTTAGTGTCCGTTGGTCCATTCCAAAAGCGGCGATATTGATAAATTTCTGAGGTTGATTTTTCATAATAATCTAGGAGTGGGAATTGGGAATCGGGATTTAAAATTAGGTTCAAAATTAAACGCCGATAATGCCGATATTTCCAAGTAAGTAATTTAAAAAAACCTGTCAGGTCTTGAATACCTGACAGGTTTTGTGAAACGATCCCCTATTTCCAATTAATTCATCCCATCCAAATCTAATAATTTATTGGTCAACGTGTTAGAAAGTACATGCAATTGAGTGAAAATAGCTTGAGCACCCGCTTCGTCTCCAGCCAGTTTTTTGTCTAGTGCCTCATTACCCAGAATATGAAATTGCTCGTGGGGTCCAAGCAAACTTTCAAACACCTCTTTGGCTTTACTGTTTTCCATCGCACCAACTTCTGTTAGCCCTTCATCATAGAGCCATTGCCCTAATTTACAGTTTTTGTGGGTGCTCCCCGAAAAATCTTCTTCCCCTTTCAGTGCCACGTCCATTTTTTTCAGATATTGAATATGATCATTGAGACGCTTCATAAAAAAAGCTTTTTTAGCCATCCCGATACCTCGCTTTGGATTGATTGATTGAGATTCTGCACATACTTACATTATTTTACTAATGGCATCAGCAGCACGTTTCACATCCAAAAAGATCAGGCCCAGTTTGGCTGAAGCAGTTGTAACAACCGTGACGACAGTATTCGGTCCTGCATGGGTCATCAATACATAACCTTGAGCACCTTTGACCAACACTTGTTCTAAATCACCTCGTCCTAATTCTTGTGAGGTGCGTTCACCTAAAGAAAGCATGGCGGCTGCCATTGCACCAACACGATCTTCGTCCATATCACTAGAAAGAATGGAAGCCATAACCAACCCATCTGTAGAAATGGTCGCTGAAGCTTGTATATCTGCTGAGGTACCATTGAGTTCGCTCAAGATGGATTTAAGCATTTCTTCACGCATTTTTGTGTACTCCTGTATCAGTTATCAGTTATCAGTTATCATGACTTTTTTTAACTGTCGGTGGGCAAAAAAAAAAAGACTTTGCCCACCCTACGTAACATGCCATATTTAAGCAGTTTAAAGTATAACCCGAGTTTTTCCAAAAAACGGGATTTCTAAAATCTGGCATAAACCATTAACTATTAACCATTATACTCACTCGGTGCTGACCAATTCAAAACACACCTCACCTTCTACATTTTCAATAATGTTTAGAGCATAGCCAGTATGAGCTAATTGTTTAACAGCTTGATAAAGCCCAATACCAAATCCGTCGCGTGACGGTACAGGTTGAGTAAGCAACTGATTAGCAATTTCGGCTTGTATCGGACTACCATTATCGCACACTGTCAACAGTAAACGACGTTTATTAATATCTAGCATCACCTGGATCTGTAATTCAGGTTCACGTTTGCGTTTCATCAGCGCGTTTTGTAAAAGATTTTCTGACACATTATCAAATAAATCTTCTGGAATAAGAACCGTTTCATTTTCTAATTGGCTGGAAAAGTCAATTTTACTTTTACGATAACGCGCTTTTATATTTTCCCACCACAAGGTTACCGGGATATGTGAATAAGAAAACTCAGCCGGTTTTTGTAATTTATCTAAGGTACGCTTTAAACGTTGAGTCAAATGAGGCATTTGACCTTGTAGGAGACGTTGGGTCTCACCAAAATTAGTCGAAGGGTAGCTTTCTATTACCGATGTGATTGCATGTAAAGATTGTAACAAGTTTTTAATGTCATGGGTTAATTTAGCCCCTGTTTCGTGAATGGCTTGTAAATGTGCCTGTTGAGCAAAGGCAGCTTCACGGCGTTTAGCTTGGTGAAAATGTTCTAATAACTGTATTAATATTTTGATCTGAAAATAATGGGTACCACTGATACGATAATGGGCATAAACCGTAATTTCAATAGATTGCACGATAATAATGACTTTTTGTTGGTCTTGAAGACCAAAATTATCTTCACCATACTGGGAATGCCAAGCGATACCCGATATCCAAGGTATTGTTGCTAACTGTTCAAAACCGGCGCGTAGAAATTCTTGCGGCGTTAAATTCTTATAATTGCTTGGCTGGGCGAGATGCTCTAACCATTGCTCAAAAGCATTGCCAATGTTATATAAATGTCGTGTCCACAAGGGATCAACGCCTTG
>QNES01000224.1 GCA_003645255.1 Gammaproteobacteria bacterium | reverse complement strand
TCGTATTAATAATGTCAAAAATTTGCGTACCCGCCAATTTTCAGAAGATGCCGGACCTATCGCTCACCCGGTACGTCCAGATGCCTATATAGAAATGAATAATTTCTATACGACGACGGTGTACGAAAAGGGCGCGGAAGTGATCAGAATGATATATACCCTATTAGGAGGTGCCAATTTCCGAAAAGGGATGGATTTATATTTTCAACGGCATGATGGGCAGGCAGTCACTTGTGATGATTTTGTATCCGCTATGAGTGATGCCAGTGGATTTGATTTAAATCAATTCAAACTTTGGTACAAAAAAGCAGGTACGCCTGAGTTGCAGCTACAGAGTGAATACGTATCTGAACGTCGCTCTTTAAAGCCGTTTGTAGAACAATCTTGCCCACCGACACCCGAACAGGAGATCAAACAGCCCTTTTTGATACCGCTTAAATTAGGATTGATTCAGCCAAATGGCGAAGCATTAGATTTACAATTAGTAGGCGAAAACCCAATGCCCTTAACTTAATGGCATTGAGGCGAAAACCAAGCAGGTGCTCCATCCAATGCATAGAATTTAATATGCATGATTATGATATTACAATTGAGGAAGAATTATGATTACACCGTATTTTATGGTTGAGGGAGCATTTGATCAATTTATTTTGGAACGTATTCTGCCGGAAAAAATGGTTTCTCAAACAAAAATTATTACTGGAAATGGATATAATATAGCTCTTTCAAAAGCCAGATCATTACTTATTTCGTCAGAACTTCCAGTATCATTAATTGTTGATTCTGACACAACTGATAGAAGCAGCATTGAAGAAAAAAAAGATTTTATGACACAGTCACTACAACAGTTATCTACTCCTGACCATTTTCATGTTTTTTTTGCGGTTCCCGAAATTGAGGTTATATTTTTTTCAAGTCGAGAAATCATAGAGGAACTTATAGGGGGGAAAGTATCTGAACAGCAATGGGAATTAGCTCACTATCAGCCTAAGCAAGCACTGCTTAATATGTTGCATACAAATAATTTACAAAAGTCTTTTCATGAATTGTTAACCCCAAGTCTAATAGAGAAACTGGGAAAAACAGACTTTGTACAAAATATTATTAAGAATTGTCAAGTAGCTGCATAAGCAGTATAAATGTCAAGAATATTGAAGTGGTAGAAGTGCGTTTGGCTAACAATGCAAATGCACCTGACTTGAATAATTGGGGTCAGCCAGCGTAGGTGGGTTTCGAGAAGCGGACCAGAGGTTCTACCTCTACCCACCCTACGCTTGCTAGGTCGGCTCCAAGACCAAGTTAGAACTATTTCTTCTTAACGAGTAGTTAGAATTAATTTTACTCTGACCCCAATTATTTAAAACTGACGTGGCACAAAATATCCATAGGCTTTATTAAGCTTGTAAAGTTTTTCTTTTTGAATGGCTTTTAATTGCAAAGCAAACGCATTAAGTTGTTCATTTTTTTCTTTAAGTTGCTCGTTTTGTTGATTAAGTTTTTGTTCTGCTAATTTACGTTTGGTAATATTTAAAGAATATTCAATCATTTTAGTAAGCTTGCCATCTTTATCAAAAATGGGAAATCCATGTACTTCAACATTGATGGGATTGCCTTCTTTATCAAAATGGATATGTTCTAGTACGACAGGCTTTTTGGTGCGTTTGACTTCTTCTAAAGGGCAAGGATCACTTTCACCCGTGCAGGGTTTTGGGTTATTATGAGTCAGGGCATGGCAAGTGATTTGAGGCTGAAAACCTAATTTGTGCATAAAGGAATTAGCTAATTCAATTTGATAATTAGTCGTATTAATGACATAAAAGGGATGTTCTAATGAATTAATCACCTGTTGTAGAAATTGATGTTGTTGCTGAATTTTTTCTTCTGCCAATTCATGTTCAACAATTTTTTGTTGCAGATTTTTTTGTAATTTTCGCAAATTCAAATGGGTTTCTATACGGGCTAATATTTCCTTTATTTCAAAGGGTTTAGTAATATAGTCAACTCCCCCACCGAAAATGCTTTAACTTTATCAAAAGAATTGCTTAATGCACTGATAAAAATAATGGGAATGTCTCGCGTTTGTTCATCAGCCTTTAGATGTTCACAAACTTCATAACCATCCATTCCTGGCATTTTAATATCCAGCAAAATCAAATCAGGTAGCGAAAACTTAGCGCGTTGAATACCCATTTTACCATTATGAGCCGTGATAGTGTCAAAATCGTGTAGGCTATGAACTAATATTTGGATGTTAATAGCGTTATCATCAATGATTAAAATCATATTCTGTTTCATAAATATCAATGTTTATAGCATTTTTCGCTAGTGTTTGCCCTTACAAAAACTTCCACAAAACCTGCCAAGTTTCCAAAACATGGCAGGTTTGATCAAGAAATTATTTTTCTGAATGTCTATATTCCATAATAGTCGCCCACCAATGCATAACTTGCTGACGCAATTCAGCAAACGGTTCATGTTTCACTACGGTGGGTTGATTTTGCAGAGTTAAACGATGTGTTTCAGCACGATAAACTCGAAAAGCTTCGCTTAATTGACTACAAGCTAATTCATCAAGCAGTTGATATTGAGCAAACAAGCGTAGCAAGGGCAACATGCCTGTTGTCTCTAACAAATTGGGATAATCCTTAGCCCAACTTAAAACACCATATTGAACAATAAATTCAATATCTGCAATACCGCCACGCCCCTGTTTTAAATCAAATTTACCATTTGTAAAGGGTGGTGAAGTGGGTTTGCTTTTATCTAAGTTATGCCGCATTTTATCCCGCATTTCACAAACTTCTCGTTTTAATTTTTCAATATCGCGAGGCATACTGAGAATATTGCGGCGAATCGTTTCAAACCGTTCCCTGCTCTGAGCCGTGCCAGCAATAGCCCTTGCACGGACTAAAGCTTGATGTTCCCAAGTCCAGGCATTTTGTTGTTGATAATTTTCAAAAGCCTTATAAGATGACACTAACAGTCCAGAAGCTCCGCCTGGGCGCAATCGCGGATCCACTTCATATAAAATACCCGCTGGCGTTCTCGTCGTGAGAATATGAATAATGCGTTGGGCTAAACGCACAAAAAATATCTGATTATCCAATGGCTTATCGCCATCTGTCATCTGCTCTGTACCACAAGAATCATGTAAAAAGACAATGTCTAAATCCGAACCATAGTTTAATTCTATCCCACCGGCTTTACCATAAGCTACAATACAAAGTGCGGCTGTACGATTCTCACTTTCAAAATAGTAATAAGGTTGCCCATGTTTTAGAATCAAATAGTAACTGGCGATGCTTAATGCTCGTTTTACTAAGGTATCTGCCAAGGCGGCTAAATAATCGCTAACCACTTCAACCGTTAAATTGCCTGTCAATTCAGCCGCGGCGATATGGAGAATATAAGCCCGTTTAAATTGACGTAGGCTATCCATTTGCATATCTAAATCGTCAACAGGTAAAGAAACTAACTGCACTTGTAGCGCATTTTCTAATTCATCTGGTTTTAGGGGATCATAAAGGTAGCGTGAATCAAGCAATTCATCTAATAACAAGGGATAACGGGTAATTTGTTCTGCAATCCAAGCACTTTCCGCACATAAACGCACCAAATGCTTTAATACTATGGGGCGTTCTATCAATAAAGCTAAGTAAACACTGCGCCGTGCCACAGATTCGAGAAATTTTAAGCTACGGTGCATCGCATCATCTTGATATTGCTGTTCAAGAGAAGCTGTGATTAATAAAGGAATTAAAGTATCTAATTTTTCACGCCCCTGTTGCGTGAGTTTACTGACTGAACGTGATTCCAAAAGAGCTTGCAGATGAGCCAACACTTTAGCCGCCTCTTGAAAACCCGCTTGGCTTAATAACACTTCTGCTTGTTCATGTTCATACAATTCCCTCATCCACAGTGTTTGCCAACGGTTTGATTCTTCTTTAATAGGGGTAGCAGATTCGCTTGGTTTAAAAATTTGTTCAAATTCAATATGAACTTGTTGTTGGTGATAGAGCAATTTTGTGACAAAGTGATTCCATTCAGAAAAACCCATACTATACGCTAAACGGCTTTGATTTAATTCATCTTCCGGTAACGTTTGAGTTTGTCTATCTTCAATGGCTTGTAAATGGTTTTCGCTTAAACGCAAAAACTGATAAGCTTCACGTAAATGGACAATTACATCATTCGGCATAATTTGGTACTTTTCTAATTGTTTTAAAGTACTCAATAAATGCCGTTTTTGTAAAGCCGGTTGCTGTCCACCGCGTATGAGTTGAAACACTTGACAAGTGAATTCAATTTCACGAATGCCACCAGGACCCAATTTAATATTATTATCCAACCCCTTTCGACTGGTTTCTTGATCAATCATCGCTTTCATACTGCGTAAAGCTTCAAAGGCATGAAAATCTAAATAGCGGCGATAGACAAATGGACGCAAGTTTTTAAGTAACAACTCTCCCCCTGGTTTATCGCCAGCCGCAACACGGGCTTTAACCAGGGCATAACGCTCCCAATCTCTGGCATGGGTTTCATAATAATCCTCCATTGCCGCAAAACTGACAACCAAAGGACCTGCATCACCAAATGGTCTGAGGCGCATATCTACTCGGAAAACAAATCCTTCCGCCGTAATATTGCTCAAAACATGTATTAATTTTTGTCCCAAGCGTATAAAAAATTCTTGATTAGTTCGCGAGCGTTTAACACCTACCGTCTCACCTGGCTCAGGATAGGTAAAAATCAGATCAACATCAGAGGAAAAATTAAGTTCTTGCCCACCCAATTTACCCAATGCTAACACTACTAAAGATTGTGCTATACTATCCGCACTATGGGGCGCACCTAACTGGGCTGTTAATCGCTCATGAAGCCAGGAAAGTGAAGCATCTATCAGGGCATCGGCTAAATCGGATAATGATTTTAAACTTTCTTCTAAAGGTGCCCACCCCGCCAAATCGCGCCACGCAATGCGGAGCATTTCTCGATGACGAAATAAGCGTAGGGTTCGCATTAAATCAGCTTCTTCAGTGACTTCAGGTAATAAATTCGCCAAACTGTCTGAATAATGGTTAGGCGCATTTAATAAATCCTCACTTTCAATCAAATCGCGGAACAATGCCGGTGACTGCACACACTGTTTAGCAACAAATAAGCTACAGCCCCATACTTTAGGTAAACTATCAAAAATAGGCGAATGCTGTATTAAACAATTGATTTCTTCAGAAGTGGCTTGTTCTTGGTAATTTTGCCACATCACACTTACTTCGCGTTGTAATAAGAGTGGCAAATGAGAAAATGTGTTAGATAGGTTCATCATTGTTGGTAAAATAGTTGGGTTTTTATTTAACTCATCTTTAAT
>QNES01000223.1 GCA_003645255.1 Gammaproteobacteria bacterium | reverse complement strand
TTACGAGAGAAACTATCGTCATAATAAAATGTCGTTAATAGGAATGGAGAATGCTAAGAAAGAATCCATGTTTGGTAAGAAGATTCATATTTAATCCCGCGAAAATATGATAGGAATCGGTCTCACAAGAAACACTACCACGGCGAACAGATAGAACCTAAGTCCATGTGTGCCATCTTTTGGGAACGGGGTAATTATTCAAGGCGAGTCTCATAGTAAGCAGTGAGAGGAGTTTGACAAATTTTAATAGTTTTGGATAACAGGATTGTACAAGAAGCTAATGCCTCTTTGTAATGAAGAGGATATGCAGACGTGTACACTGCTAATTGAGAGCAATACGAATCATTAAATAAATCAGTACCATGAGTGGAAGTTAAATTTTCACGCAAGTGGAAACAAAATTTTCAGAGCATGATGAAATGTGGATTGGTAAGTAATATATGAAATGAATACTATTGATGAAAGCGAAGAAAGTACACTTTATAAAATATTATTGATTGATTTAGAAAATTGCCCTAATCAAATTGATAAACTTCAACAAGATTTAGTACATTTTTCTCAAGTTATTATTTGTTATGCACATAGTGGAGTAAAAATACCACTTGATTGGCTTGTTCCCTTAAGTACTGCGGTTAATGAAAATAAACTAAAAATCTATAAAATGGCAAATGGAGGTAAAAATTCTGCCGATTTTGGTATTAGTTTTTTTGCTGGTGCATTAATGCAGGAGTCAAAAAAAAGAGGTGATTTTGTTATAGTTTCTAATGATACTGATTTAGATCATGTTGTGGCTTTACTTAGAAGTCAAGGATGTTCTGCTGAACGTATTGGTATATTAAAAGAACAAAAAATAAATACGGTTACTAATTGTGAAAATACATTACCAATAAAAGATTTTTGCATGTACTTAACTACCAATAATAAGAATAGGCCTGCAAAAAAGGAAACTCTATTAAATACAATTACTAGTAAGTTTAAAAATACCAATTATGTAGCAGAAGATATTTTAAAATTGCTAGTTAAAAATGGTGTATTAAAAATTTCCAATAACATAGTTAAATACTATGATGAGAAAATTGTAGCCATTTCCAAATAATTAGAAAAAGAGTGAAATAAATTCTAACTAAATCTTGGAGACCGACCTATCGGCGACTCAAGAATGGCGTTAGGTAAACTCGTAAGCCGTATATGTCTGATTAATAAATTGTAATTTGGTAGGGTGCATAAGCGATAGCGTCATGCACCTTATCTCTTTGAAGAATTAAAGGGACCAGGGTCGGTTTTTTTAAACATTACAATTTGTATAAAAATCCAAGATTAAAAATTAAATCGAGCCTGGCCCCTTTTTGTTTTGTCGATTTGAATTACCCAACCGCAGTGATTAAACGTATGTGGGCTGTCACTCAAGGACATCCAGCCCTATTACAAATGCTATGTCGCTATATGGTAAACCTTGCGAATACCGAAACCCGCAAAGACATGACGCTGGCTGATTTAGAACAAGTCATCACCAAAAAATTGTCCAACGCGGCACTAACGCCCTAAGCACTTTCTGGACTGAATTTTGCCCCCAACACAATTGCCAATCCACAGTCGATAAAATCATTGATAATCAACCAGTTACCGACAAAAAGAGCCTATTGAAACTCGAAGATTACGGTTATATCATTCCCAACGGCAAAAGCTGGAAATTGCGGGTGCCCTTATTAGAAATGTGGTTACACCGCTATCGGGAAGGATTTTAGGTAGGGTCACTGCCATTAAGTTATAGCGTTTCCCGATGGCTATCAGCACATTATTCGTAGGGGCAAACCTGCGTGTTTGCCCTGTATTTAACCCAAACGGGAATTGCTATAGCTTCAACGCGAACGAGTTTAGAAATCCGATTTTTGGAAAAAATCGGATTTCTTCTTGATAAACCTGACAGGTTTTCAAAACCTGTTAGGTTTTTTTTTGCCCTTAAAGAAATTATCTTCAACGCGATAGCGAGGACCTAATCCAATCACCACGGGTAGTATGCTACATTATGAATGTGACATTGAACTGAACGATAATGCACCTTCCGTTGGTTTATTAATGGCATTTGGGAATGAACAAAAAAAAATGAACAAAAAAAATAGACTAAAAAATTGTTTTATGAAACAATCAAATATTAGTTTTGCCTTCCTTTTTGGCAGTCGTGCAAATGGAAGTTATAATTCTCAAAGCGACTGGGATTTTGCGGTTTGGATTAATAATTCTTCTGATATTGAACGCCTAATTGAAAAAGAACAGTTACGTCAACAATTAGCTAAATTACTTAAAACTGATAAAATAGATCTAGTTGACTTACAAAGTGCATCATTATCTATAATGTCTTCAGTGGTAGAAAATGGTATTATTTTAAAAGGTGATGGCTTATTAGAATTAAACCTATTTTATAAGCGAGTTTGGTCTTTAGAAGAAGATTTTTATTGGCGGATACAATATGAAAATAGAACTTTATCAAGCTGAAACTGAAAAATTATGTCGTTTACATCAAAATATTTTAGAAGAAGCAAGAGATAGATTACAAAGCGGAGATAACTTTTCTAATATGGAAAAACAAGGCATTATTCATTCTTTACAAGTATTAATTGAAAATGCCATCGGCAAAGCTAAACATTTATTAAATATAAAACAACAAACTATTCCAGTTTCAGCTTATGATGTATTTGAATTATTACATCAACTTAATATTATCAATGAGATTGATAAATGGCAAAAAACCATTGTTTTTAGAAATACAATTGTTCATGAATATATGAATGTTTCAGAAACAATTGTATTTGCGATTATAGCAAAACAAGAATATCAATTTATTTTAGACTTTTTAAATAAGCCATTTTCAGACATTTTAACAGAAACGGATGTTTAGCGAGCGTAGGGTGGGCTTCGTTACACGAACCTCTGGTCAGCGAAGCAAAATCCACCATTTCCCTACGCTTGCTAAACTCATTGAACCTCTTCAAA
The DNA here is from genome assembly GCA_003645255.1 of Gammaproteobacteria bacterium. GTDB lineage: Bacteria > Pseudomonadota > Gammaproteobacteria > Beggiatoales > Beggiatoaceae > QNES01. The sequence continues at coordinate 2,410 of QNES01000223.1, read as the reverse complement.
AAACCAATAAAACACCTTCTGAATAGGTAAACGAATATTCATGATTTCATCAATCGCCTCAACATCTTTATAACTAAAGGGTTTTCCACGATTGGGAGTAGAATAGATGGATATGATTCCCTGTTCGGGGTTAACTAACCAGGCTGATCTCACACCCAGTTCAAAATAGGCTTTGATTTTTCGAGTAAGATAACTAATTGACTGTCTCGGTGATAACACTTCAATTGCCAAATCAGGCATTTGAGAAACAGTTACCAGATCAGTTTCCTTATCAGGAATTATCGGGCGTTTTAGGTAAACGCAAACATCCGGTTTAATTTCATTCTTAGCATCAAGCCGATACTCGCTAAGATCATATGGGCTAATATCAAGACTCAGTTCAGTAACAACAAAGAAACTCTCTTCTCGATCAAGCAAACTAGCCAATTTTGTTTGTGTGCTGCTGTGATACCATGAACCCATTTCATCTTCCCCATCAATGGCGTTGTTCTCAACTTGATATGTATCGCTCATACTGTCACTCCTTATGTTGGTAAATATTCCACAAAGGGCAGTTAGCGAGCGTAGGGTGGGCTTCGTTACACGAACCTCTGGTCAGCGAAGCTCTATCCACCCTACGCTTGCTGAAAGTCTCTTTATGCAATGGCTTTGCATCTGTTAATACTTGACTAATATACTTGAGCGATGGTAAATTTATTCATTCTTTCTCCATTATCAAAATATATTCAGTCGGATAAACCAAAGATTTTTTATCATTGGACACTTTGGTAAACTTACCATTCTTAGGATCTCTTGTCGATGGTAACATTTTTGAATGGATTTCTCGGTGAATTATATCATGGGTTTTAAATCCTATATTTTCAAACTGTTCTTTAAATACTTCAGCATTTAAAATTTCAACCCCTTTTAGTTTTGTATTACCAATAACTATGGCTGCCTTTCCACCTTTTTTTAATACCCTTTTCATCTCAATAAAACTTTCCAGCATGTCAGCAAAGTAGTTTTCAACTTCTCTACTTTTTTTATGATTACCTAATTCAAATACAATATTTTCTGCCATTTTACTTTTAAGTTCAATTTTGCTTCTTTCTCTAAATGAACTACCGATAAACTTTTTTCTAAAAGTCGATAACTCTTCTAAAAAGCCAAACCATAATGACGGCAATTGATGCAAATCTGCGTATTCATAAGAGGTAACGTAAGGTGGACTGGTTACTATTAGCATGGCTTTTTCATTTCCACAAAACAAATATCTTGCGTCGCTATTTTTGACAATTCTATATTTTTCAATATCAGTTTGTGGTGGAATAATACGATTGAAATCGTTAATTTTTTTTAATATTCGCTTGGCTTGCCATTCAAATTTATCTAATGGATCAATTTCCTTCTTATTTAAGTCACGAATTGGCTTCACACTTTTTTGTAACCAAATGGAGCAGGATTTTAATATTTGAGCAAAAACGATTAGAAAAAAATCTTTTACATCAATGTGTTCAATTTTAAGAATATTGTGTAATATTACAATTAGCCTATTTTTTATGAGTGGCTTGAACCAATAATCTACCCTATCCGGTAGCTTGATATGATGTTGAGCCATTTCAATTTCTTTTTGAAAACCTATATTTAACTTATATTGTAGATCAGATATTAAATTTGAGTATCCATCTACTAATAGATTGTAATCAATTGGTGTTGACTTAACTTTGGCAAGCAATACTGCTATCTCATTAATGTCAGTTCCAATAGCCATTCTGTTATTAACCATAGCTTCAATTACAGTGGTTCCACTACCCATAAAAGGATCGAGCACTATATCATTTTCTTTGCTATGTTCTAAAATTATTTTTGCGGCTAGTTGCGGAATAAATTTTGCGGGATAAGTGTAAATTCCATGAGTAATATATGCAGTATGCTTAATTGTTTTGTCAGAAAATGACCATTCGCGTTTTAGGGGTATTTCTGCCAAATTTTTGAAATGATTATCTGTTTTCATTTTAATTGCCTGGAATACATTAAAGTATCTTTAACATTTACTATGTTTCAACATTTTCACAGAATTGATTGCAGTGAAGTATATCCATAATCATGGAAATTTTATTTTGGGGATATACCCATGTCTCTCATTTAAAATGGATGCAGTTTCTTTAATATCAAGCCTTTTTTGAAAAAGGGCGGTCGATAATGTGACTTTGGTTCTGGTAACTGACGGCTTAGGTCCAACAACTCTCCATCTTTTCTAAAGTGGAGCTTGTTAGTACCTTTACTTAGACGGGCTATTGTAATGTTGATATAGCGTTTCCCGATTAGGTTGAGTACAAAAATAATATACCAGTTAAGGGCAACCATCAAGAATTAACCCTATAATCATTATAGTTATATTTCACTTATTATCGAAGGCGACATTTTGGTA
>QNES01000222.1 GCA_003645255.1 Gammaproteobacteria bacterium | reverse complement strand
TTCCATCAGAAATCACCCAACTACCTCATTTAGTTGACAACTTGGGGGACCCTATATGTTCCTTTAGGATGTTATAGACTTTCAGAGTTCAGTAAAAATAACTGTCATCAGCGAACATCAATATTAGACTTGTCCGTAAATAAATTCAAAGCCTTGGACTCAAGTCCAAGGCTAAAAGCTAAAGTCACCTAAAGGTGATTAAACACTTGCTTCAGCTTGTTAGTCGGCTTGAATAATTGGGGTCAGAGTAAAATTAATAATTTAGAGAAATAACCCAAAAAACTATCAATCAATATCTATACCTAATCTAATTGGTGATAAATGGTTCACTACATAAATTAATATTACTTTGACCATGGGGTGTTAAATTTGGAGCAATTTTGTCATTTATTTTTCACCCGGTTTTTAAGCTAAGGTTAGAAATCTGATTTTTGGCAAAAATCGGAGATCGAGGGCAGACACACAGGTCTGCCCCTACCGAACCCTACATAAGCTTAGAGTTTGTTTGGGTGATCAATGTTGGTGGTGACGGTCTACAAATGTTTAGCTCAAATTCTCCAGCCAGTTTACCCGGTAATTTGAGCAAACCAAGTTCATGTTTCTTATGTTTTTCATCAAATGTATAAAATGCATCAACATCATAAGTGATAGCGGAAGCTAAGTGAATTGCGTCAGGTGTGCCAACAGTTTTGCCACCAAAATCAGTATTATGGCTTATGTAGTAGTCCCTAATTTTATGAGCCAACTGGGCTATTTTTAGTGTTGTTTCTATACATAAAATGTTGGGGCGCTTAAACAAATCTGGAAACATGTCTTTTTTATCAGCCGGTAATTTGCCACTTAAAACCTCTGTGAGCGTAATTGCTGAGGTTATTAAAATTAGTTTATCGGCATCGATCAACTGGACTTGTTTTTGTATTTCCGCTAATTCTCCTGGTCTATGTTCTTCCCCTTTAAAAAAGGCATAGAAAATACAGGCATCCCAATAGATCGTTTTTTTCTTATCGCCATTCATTTCTAATATTTTGGATAAATTTGTTGGTGGATGCATTACCTGTCGCATCCGGGGCAATGCCTGCAAAACTACCTAGCGTCGGTAATTCTTTTTTATCTGGGTGTATTTCTATCTCATGCACTTCTACTTGTTCTGGATGATGATGATTGGCAAGATAAGTCAACTTACCCGTCACGGTAATATATTGCCCTACTGCCAAGTCCAAGGTTTTTATTAATTGAGTCTCATCAACCTGACAATGAACTTCAGTGGCACCGAGGGTTGGATAAATCACATATCGGTTATCATCACTCACTCCAAGTCTCCCACTGATTGAACCCAAAGCATATTCATTTTGCTTTTTTAATTTATTAATTTTTGGCGTTTGAGTTAATGTTTGTCGGTAATGTAAAAACACGACAAAATTTAGAACTTCTTTAAGTTCGTAAGAATAAAGCCCCTGAAGGTTGTTTATAATTTGGCGTTGTATTTGTGTGTCCATAATCAGTTATTAGTTATCAGTGATAACACGTTATGCAAACTCGTATGATGCAGAACATCAATTCAGTCCTTCCCAAATAGAATTGTTCTCCGTTACTGCGTTTGGGAACGAGAAAAAAAATAGTATTTTTTATAGAATAACATTCTATATTCTAACACGAAAAATAAAAAGGCAAACTTTTTAAAATTTTCCTTTGATAAGGGCAACCAACTGGAATGAAAAGACGCGAAGCAAATCAATTTGCTCCGCATAGCAACATGCATTACTGTTAGCTCTTAAAAAATGTTAATTTAATTTGAAAAACAAAAAAAATTGACTAAACCAAGCCCTCGTGCCCTGAAAATATACACGATGATATTTTATCCGAAGCTTTTACCCAGACAAGATTTAGTGTAGAATTCACCATTCCAGAAAATGTTCAAAAGGAATGTCACTGAAATTTGATGTATACTGGAGTCCAAAGCTTTAGCTTTTTTTATTTCATAACAACGAGGAAATGAGACACAATGACACCTATTCAGGAAGGAGATTTTATCCAAAGCATTGCCGATGCTTTCCAGTTTATTTCTTATTATCATCCGGTAGATTACATCAAGGCTTTAGGAAAAGCCTACGAGCGTGAAGAATCGCCGGCGGCTAAAGATGCGATGGCGCAAATTTTAGTCAATTCCCGCATGAGCGCAGAAGGGCATCGCCCGATTTGCCAGGATACCGGTATTGCGGTCGTTTTTCTGAAAATTGGGATGAATGTGCGTTGGAAAACGCAAAGAAGTATCATAGACATGGTTAATGAAGGGGTGCGACACGCCTACCTACATCCCGATAACGTCTTACGTGCATCGGTACTGGCTGATCCCGCCGGAATACGTAAAAATACTAAAGACAATACACCGGCGGTGGTACACACAGAAGTTGTCCCAGGAGACACCATCGAAGTCACTATTGCTGCCAAGGGCGGCGGTTCTGAAAATAAATCAAAGTTTGTCATGCTCAATCCAAGCGATAGTTTAGTGGATTGGGTTATTAAAACCGTTCCTCAAATGGGTGCTGGTTGGTGTCCCCCTGGCATATTGGGCATTGGTATTGGTGGCACCGCTGAAAAAGCCATGTTATTAGCCAAAGAATCATTGATGGCACCGATTGATATTCAAGAATTACAAGCACAGGGTGCCTCTAACCGAATTGAAGAACTGCGTTTGGAACTCTATGAAAAAGTCAATGCTTTAGGGATAGGCGCACAAGGCTTAGGGGGATTAACGACGGTATTAGATGTCAAAATTCTCGACTATCCGACTCATGCCGCCTCTCTACCAATAGCCATGATTCCCAATTGTGCAGCGACTCGCCACGCCCATTTTGTCATGGATGGCAGCGGACCAGCACATTTAATCCCCCCTCGTTTAGATGAATGGCCCCAAATCACATGGGAAGTAGGGGCCCAAACCCGTCGCGTAAACCTTGACACCATCACACAAGATGAAATTGCCCAATGGCAACCGGGTGAAACTTTATTACTCAGTGGTAAATTACTGACTGGGCGCGATGCCGCTCATAAGCGAATTGCCGATTTATTTGCCCAAGGTAAACCCCTTCCAGAAGGCTTAGATTTGAAAGGTCGTTTTATCTATTATGTGGGACCGGTTGACGCGGTGCGTGATGAGGTTGTTGGACCGGCAGGACCCACAACAGCAACACGCATGGATAAATTCACCGATATGATGCTAGAAAAAACAGGCATCATTGGTATGGTTGGTAAATCTGAGCGGGGTCCCCAAGGCATTTCCGCTATTAAGAAACACAAAGCTGTGTATTTAATGGCAGTAGGCGGTGCCGCCTATTTGGTATCCAAAGCCATTCGCGCCTCACGAGTCATCGCATTTGCAGATTTAGGCATGGAAGCGATACACGAATTTGAAGTACAAGATATGCCGGTGACTGTAGCGGTGGATACCAAAGGGGAATCGGTGCATCAAACTGGACCAGCGGAGTGGAGAGCTAAGATTGAAAAACGCCTTTGATTGTAAGGGCAAATTGTAGGGGCGAACCTGTGTATTCGCCCTCTCTATTAAAAGGGTGGTGGGTAACATATAGTGTTCATTTGGGTGACAGGGACCGGCAATATTAAAAATTTTCTTCATAAAAATCTCCCTTCGAGCTAAGTCACTTTAACACCCAACGATATGAATCGTTTTTTGAGCAACTGACTTGGTTTGCCACAAAATTTTTTGTTCCCATGATGGCGTTTTTCGTCTATCAAAGACAATTAACCAACCTTCAGAACAAGCCTGCTTATCCATATAATTCGCTAATTGCCGTTTGCCCTGTTGATAGGTTTTATCACTATAGTGCCGTTTCAATTCAATGGGATATTTTAAATCTTGATAATGCACACATAAATCTAGTCGCCCTTTTCCAGAAGCCATTTCGCGTGAAATTTTACCCCCACTATTAACGATTCGCTGCAAAAATGCTTGTAAAATGAGATGCGGTGCTGCTTCTTTATATTGATACCGCTCAACCAAAATCTCACTGTTTTCGCGCCAAAATTGCTGAAAGTCAGATAGGAGCCGTTTCATATCCAGTTTGCCCTTGACTAAATAAGCGGAAGCCTTCTGATGATGATGTTTCATCATGTCCATTTGTGAGCGATAATTCAAAGTGCGAATAATTACCTCACCATAAATCGGATTTGAGGGAGCCAACTGGTCAGTAAACTCTGTCAACAAACCCAAATCCAGCACATATTGATAGTCATCATCAAGCAAGTCATAGCTTTCAATTTCTCCGAGAATCACCGGTTCAACGATGCGCTGTACTCGCGCCTCTTTTAAACGTTCCATCAGACTGTCGATGTGAGTATCACGACGCATAATCAAGGTTTGCGCCGCTTGTTCAACCTGTTTTGAATTAATGGTTTGTGAAAAATCGTTGTGACAGATTTTGACAACCATCTCCCGGACAATGGCATTGACTAACCAAGGTTGTCCTTGCGTATAGTCATAAATTTTTTCAATCACGGTAGGCGAAAAAACTTGCCCAGTTTGCTCAGTATGTTGGCTATAGAGACTAGCGATTTCTTCAAGGGTAAAATTTCGTAACGTTAAGGATTCAGAAACAATATTAAACGGACTGGCACTGCCCAGTGTTTCCCGTTCTTCACGAATTTTACCTTTGTAATCACGGATATTTCGCATACCCACGAGTGCGATGGAATGGACGAAAAAATATCGGATCGGTTGATATACCCATCTCGCAATTGCCGTAAAAATCCAATGAGAGTGCCATTTGATAAGCAATCGGCTTCGTCAAAAAAAATGACTAAGGGCTTATCTAATGCTTCACAAAAATAGGTTAAAGCTTCTATCAAAGCGACATTGAAATCGGCATAATTAATCTGTTCGGCAAAAGAATAGCGCTTCAATGTTTTGTGAAATTTGATCCTGGTTTTTATTACTCTGATAATGGCGGCTATACCTTCTTTCGCATCAACGATTCCCTGCACAGTTTCCAATGAACAATACAAGGCATAATAATCCCCACTGTCGTTTAATTGCCGAGTGAGTTCTAACAATAACGTGGTTTTGCCTGACTGCCGTGCTGCGTGAATCACAAAATATTGGTTTTGCTCAATTAAATCAATGAGTCCCACACAGCGTTCCTGTGTGGGTAACATATAGTGTTCATTTGGGTGACAGGGACCGGCAATATTAAAATTTTTCTTCATAAAAATCTCCTTTCGAGCTAAGTCACTTTACAACGATATGAATCGTTTTTTTAGCAGGTTGTTTGGTGGATACTCAAATAAATCTGATTTTATCAAGTCTATACTATTATTATACTTGATGTTCAAGTTTTTTTGTTCACGAAGAAAATAAATAGAGTACCATTAGAAATACTATTTTGGGCTAAAATTTTGGGCTAAAAAATGATGTGTGGATTTTCCTTCAAAAAAAATCATGGTATAATATGTCGGTGCAAAAAAGTAGAAATTTGATTTTTGGAAAAATCGGATTT
>QNES01000221.1 GCA_003645255.1 Gammaproteobacteria bacterium | reverse complement strand
TATTTCACCAAAATAGGTTTTCATTAGTTGTTCTCCTTATAAAGTTTTCAGCTATCAGCTATCAGTTATTAGTTATCAGTCATCAGCTATCAGTTATCAGTTATCAGTTATTAGTCTTCAGCTTTTTTCTTACTGATTACTGACAGCTGACTACTGATTCCTTTTCTTACTTCTCAATTATCAATTCACTTCCCATAAATGTTCATAAGCTGGATGCGGAACTGGTCCTTTCAGGAGGGGATCCTTAGTTTCTTCCATGTGGTCTTTGAGCTGTTTTCGTAACTCAGAGAGTATTTCTGAATATTCTGTATTGGCAGGGGTGTAATTGCCGGAGAAATATGAACCGAAATCCATTGTTGATGCCAGATTGTTCTGCTCGCAAGGGTCATTTTCAAGGTCATACAGCTCCTCAATCGGCATTAAGCCCATCATTCGTTCGAGTACCTGTTCCTCACATCCCGAAGGCCTGCTTCTGAAAAAGAACGGGAAGGTCGAATTAAAGTTTCTAATGAACTTGAATTTTTCTGTCCGTATTGCTCGCATCGGGCGATAGGCACCGTGCCAAGTGTTCTCGGTGAATATATTCTCGCGAGGAGTGTAAGAGTCATCCTCGATAAGCGGCAGAAAAGAACGACCGTCAATATCGCTAGGAGTATCAGTTTTCACAAATTCCGTAAGAGTGGGCAGAAGGTCAACATTACTTAGGAGCTGGTCGCAAACCTTGCCTTTAGGAAAGGACTTAGGATAGCGCATAATCAGAGCTACTTCAGTTCCTGTGTCATAAAGAGTCCCTTTTGCCAGAGGAATCATATCTATTCCGTGGTCTGTTGTAAAAATGACAAGAGTATCATTTTCCAGGTCTTTTTCGCGAAGTTTCTCCAGAATCCTGCCAACCGCAGTATCGACAACAGAGCTAATCACGGTATGGAGGTCAGCCAAATCCTGTCGAACTCCGGGAACATCCGGAAAACTCGGTGGAACCTTGACTTCATCAGGAGTATATTCACGAGAATAAGTATCATTTGGATGCTTGAATGCTGACTGCGGGGGAAGTCCCTGTTCTATTCTCTCTTTCTCTGTTTTATCTGAACATATAGTGTGAGCTTCATTAAAGCCTACATCCACATAAAAAGGTTTGTCGTTATCGGCATCAAACTCGTCAAGAAAATCAATAACTTTTGGGGTTACATCCTTTGCGCATGTTGAAGCGTATGGATGGGCATGTTCAACATGTTGATAGCCGAGAGCGGCGGGATCATTTATCCCTTCATGACTCAAACCAAACAAGTGGGTGTCATATTCAGAGTCGTTCATGCACATCGGCAAGGTTTTGATTCCTTCATTAATGCTCCACCCGAACGAGGTCTGCCCGAGCACACCATGATTGCAGGGATACATTCCCGTGATCCGGCTCGAGCGACTCGGCGCACAGTATGGCGCAGTTCCAAAATGTTTTGTGAACATAACACCTTCTGTTGCCAGTGAATCAATGTTAGGTGTCTCCAGCCCCCGACCGTAACAGCCAAAATGACGCCCCATGTCATGTCCATGAATCATTATAATATTGGGCTTCTCTTGAATACTCATATTGCTACATTCCTTTTTTTCGACAGAATCATTGTCGACAGAATCATTTTTTTAACTCAATTTTTTCTTTTAAAATCATTCTGTCACAAATGATTCTGTCGTAATCTTTATTTCTTCTTAAGTTCTGCTTTAAAAAAGCGGACAGGGCTTGCCGTCTTTGATCCACTGTTCTTTAAACTGTTTCATCTCTTCTGACATCCGAACCGGCTTGCCAGGGCATTGGTTTTTCTTGTCAAAAACCCAGTTACCCTGGTTGTCCTTTAAAACCGGCATGCGTTTTGCAACCGGTGGTGGATCAATCACTTTTGTCGGCTCAGTTGCATACCAGTAAGCTACACTCGACCAGTCATTAGCCATGTGATTGGCGTGACCATGCTCAATGGTAACTTTTATCTCTTCCTGGAAATAGACTGGATTTTCAATGTGCTGCACGTAAGCAGTCTGATATCCGCCCTTGCCATTATATTTATTAGGTCCAAGCCCCATGCTAGCAATATGAGGATCCCATTGAGTTGTATTGCTCTCATAGATGGAGGAACCGCTGCGCATAAAAGCGTTATCTTGCATTCCAACTGCCTGATTGAAAAGGTCTTCGGTACCAGTGCCATGAATATCCGGTGGCCATTTGTAGCCGTCCACCCAAATCATATCGTCGCCTTCTCCCCACCAACCACCATAAAAGTTAGTTACCGAAAGATTACAGCCGATATAATGTCCACGCCCCTTTGTTTCCAAAACCACATAGTTATTATCCCAGGCAAACTTTTCTTTGTTGGCGACAGCCCCCACTCCACCAACGTGGGACATCCCGTCACCCCAGCCGCCGAATGGATTGGTACGGCGAAATTCAGAATGGAAATAGCAGAGATCTTCCGAGACTTCATCCAGCGTTTCATAGTCAATATAAAAGTGTTCCTTATGCTCTTCATCGCTTTCGTTGACCAATTCAACCACTGCCCTCTCACGGAAAGGCATAGGCACATAGGCGTTTAGCGCGCAATAAGCGTTGAATACATTATTGACATTTGCCGAGGCTGAAAACAGCATCGACTGATAGGAGTTGACAATCCCGTGCCCCAGTCCGAAAAAATCACCAAGTGGTACAAGTACACTGGGATACTCGGCATTATCGTATGTAATTTTAATCAAACATTCACGGTAGTGTTTTCCTTGTGTACACCAAATATGCGTAATTTGAGCCGGTCCATTGATGTCGGCAAGAACGCACGACTCGCCAGGTTTTATTGTAAAAACATCAACATTAGCCCCGCTTGTGTCCCAAGACGAAGCTCTGCCTGTACGGCGTTTACGTGTATGTGTTAAATTTTCAAGCATGATTTCCCTCTGATTTATTTATAGTTTTACCAGTTAAAAACGGGCTGCTTCGATACAAACCGTGTTTTTGTTTTCATCGGTGCTTTATCTTTTTTCATCTGATCGCGGAGATAGGTAGGATAGACATCAGGAGAATCATCTCTTGGGCTGATATCTACCACTGTATTACCACGAAAAACAATTTTATAAGTGGTGTATTGATTACCGCCATCAGTACCTGTTCTAGCCGTCAAATGAGCGGTCTCTTCGCTAACGGGAAAATCAAGCTGTAAGATGTCTCCGGACTTCATATCGCTGAAAACCAGATAAGCGCCAGCCCAAGACAAATTGTGCTTAACTCCATTGACCTGTGCTTGAAGCTCATTGCGATCGACCCAGCGAGGAATGCGGACGGAAATTTGACGAGCCGTCTTATTGTGTATAACTACCTTGCCTTCGTATGGCAAGTAGCTGTCAATATCCAACCATTGAGAAGCGCGATTTAAAAGCAGGTTTACCTGAACCTCGTCGTCACTGCCGTTCAGGATTCCTTCCCAGGCGTAGGCGATACCGCGAGTGGCATTGCCCGTGCAGCACTGCATCACAAAACCATGATTGGAAGTTGGCATCAAAAGTGACGCAAAGGTTCCAATCATTCGTTCGTGTACATTTTCAAAACATACTTGATTTGGATAGCCTTCCGGTTCGGATTTATCAGCGTGTTGTGATACCTTATCCATCAGGTCACTCCGCGTAAACTGAGCTTCAGCTAGTTGATTTCGGATGATACGGTCGGCATCGTCCCAGTAGTCGCCAATTCCGGCACGACTCATTTTGACTGTCAATGCCAGCAAATCGCCCAGCATGCAGCCTTCCATCCAGTCATGTTTATCTCTTCCTCCGGCAGCCAGACAGGGCATGAAGCCTATTCGGCTAATGCCGTAGGTCCGCATATATTCGTACGAAGAACGTACAAAATCGCAGGCACGCGTATCGTTCGCCACTATGCCATACTCCAACAGACCGCGCAATGCGCCAGCGCGAGCGTGAAAGTGACTATCCACATGCCCCTGTTCGCCGCCCACGATATGAGACGGATCAGCCGAATTATTCCAAAATTTTGATTTCATTACATAGCGGGCAAGCTTGCCGGCAAGTTCCAAAGCCTGTTTATCTCCGCTACGGGCAGCCCACATCGCAAGTCCGCGCATCTGGTAGCCCTGATAGAACACAACGCTCTCTTCGCCACCCTCGTGCTCGCTTTCCGCCTCAACCGTACTTCCCCAGCCGCTAGAGCGTGGGAAAGAAAATGGATGACCACCGCCACCCTCAGGAAAATAGGCATAGTCATCTTTCGTGATGACAGCTTTTTCCATTCCGCTGACCAGAGCCTTGATTTGATCCTCACACGATGTCAGGTCTAATTCGTCCCGCATCATCAGCGTAAGCAGCATAATGCCCGATGTAACCAGAATAGCATAATCCTCTGGTTTTGTTTTTACTCCGGGATAATACTCCATATGCCACGGGCGTTGTTCCGGCGAATATATGGAGTCATAAAGACCATCGTCTTTATTCAAAAAGCTCATCAGGGTCTTTTCCATACCTTTTTCAGTATCAATATAATCCTGACTGCCGCAAATCTGCCGCAACATTGTCAGCGAGTCATAAAATTTCGGTGTGCATTCCACATCGGCTCCACCGGAATGTCTCATATGCGGAGGATTGCAGTGCCAGTTGAGAATAAACCACATCAGGTAGTCATTATCCGGGTCAGTAGTCCCGGCAATGCCATGCATAGCCAACTCTGCCCGGTATGCCAAATCCAGTGTGTCCGGAACTTCCGCTTCGTAACTCTCTCCATTGACATATTTAATATCTTTGTTGTCTTTTGTTTTCATTAGTTATTTTCCTTAATTTTTACCAGTTGAGTATTTTTTTCTCTGAGACAAATCGTGTTTTGGTCTTCATCGGAGCTTTATCTTTTTTCATGTGATCACGGAGGTACATAGGGTAATTTGTCTTAACTTCATCGCGAGGCGAAATATCCACACAAGTACTGCCCCTGAAAGTGCAGGTGTAAACCTGTTCCTGATCCGAGTGAGCGTTGACCGTATACTTGGAAGTGGTTTCTTTTACCGGAAAAGTAAGCGTGATTGCGTCGCCCGGCTTAATGTTCTCGAAAACCAGATTATTGCCCAGCCAATCAAGTACGACACTATTTCCTGCGACATTCGCACGGATTTCCTTGCGGTCAACCCAAAATGGAATACGTACACTTATCCGCCGTGCAGCTTTGTTGTGCAGTACGACTTTACCCTCATAAGGCAGATAGCTGTCCACGTCAAGCAGTTTTGCGGCACGGTTTATAAGCATATTCACCTGTGCGGTGTCTCCGCTTTCGCGTAAAGCACCTTCCCAAGCATAATAGATCCCTTGTGTGCCGTTTCCAGTACAACAAAGCATAGTGAATGGGATGTGAACGCTTGTCGGTTTTGAATTCGACAGAAAAATCCCCATTGACCGCTCGATGACGTCCTCTGTTACGGCAGGACCGTATGAAGCTTGGTCACCTGCATGAAATTCGCTCTCTCCACATGCAGCTGAGACATTTTCAATAAGATCACGATTGGTAAGC
>QNES01000220.1 GCA_003645255.1 Gammaproteobacteria bacterium | reverse complement strand
ATTTTATTGGATACTCACATTTGGATATGGTGGATACAGGGCGATCCACGACTAAAAGAAGTTCGTGTTAATTGGATGGATGAACAAGAAGAACAAGGGCTAGGTATTAGCATAATCTCTAGTTGGGAAATCGCAAAGTGAGTGGGAAATAATCGCTTACAATAAAACGGGATTGAAAGTAGGTGTACAAACCTAAGAAATGGGTATAAAATGCTATAATTTAAAGAGTGATTAAAAATTAGCCATGTAGGGTGGGCAACGTCTTTTTGGTGCAACGGCACTTTTTTAATGAGGAAGCCGTTGCACGAAAAAGACCTTGCCCACCCTACCTGACTGCAACAGCTTTATGGATAGATAATACCGTATCTCTTATTCTCCAACATGTTGCTGATGGGATCTGTGCCTACGCCATAACCCAGTATAATCTGAAAAGGGGGTAAGGAAGTTATATCAAAACCTTCAATGATGGCAAATGTTATAACATTTGCATTAGTATTCTGCCGGAAAGGTAGAATATCAATCCCGTTAAATGCTTGCCAGCCTTGTGACGTTAGTAAAAATAAGCCTAAACTGCCTACATTCGCCGCGACATATACTGTCTTAGGCTGTTCTTTGTCTTCATTGACACGCAATATGCCAAAGATATTTGGACGTTGAACGCTACCATAAACATGAGAGGAAAAAACACCATTGCCCGTGATTCTGCCTCCAATAAATATTATCGCTTGATATTCTTTTCCTTTTTCATTGGTGGCGGTGACGATATCAACCCCTTCATTGGCAGGTGCGGTGTAAATGACTCTCTTTCCTTCCAGTGTATTGAGTTGTCCCAGTTGTGCTGCCCAGATTACCGTATTTGCACCCCTTGCCTGTAAGTTGGTTGTTTCCTCTGGCTGAATATGGATTTCAGCAGGGGAAATAGAAAAAGTATTGGGCAATTCGATACGAACTATCGCCTGGACTATCTTGTTTTCACTGTCTGTCACTATAATATTAGATTGTCCAGCTTGGGTAGGTGCCTGAAAGGTTGCCATGTCCCCTTTTTCATTGGTGTGAATGTCGCCTCCTATACCACTTACAGTCCAAGTATAAGGCTGTACGCCTCTAAATACCTGAAAAGTGGTTTCTTCCCCTGTTTGCAGTACAGACATTGAAGGGCTAATAACGGGTAGTAAATTGACGTAAATATCAGCTTTAGCAGCATTTCCTGAGCTATCTGTTGCTAATACCTGATAACTACCGGCAACATCAGGGGCAATATAGCTTGTGGAAGTTCCCTCAACTCTGGTTAAGTCACCGCCTGTCGTGTGCCAACTGACTGTGCCAACGCCATTAATCGCTGTGAAATTATGCAGTTCGCCCGGTTTAAGTACCACTTCCATCGGGGAAAGCCGTATTTTAGTGGAAATACGCGGAAAAACTTGAAACGATTTTTGGTTAGCATCGCTGATAGTAATTGTTGGTGTTACAGAAGCCTCTTGTACCACAAAATCAATTTCAGATTTTTGGGTGCTATCAATGATAATAATATCACCCACTGTCGTTGTCCATGTATAAGGTGCTTTGCCGCCCGTTACGTTAAAACGCTGTTTTATCCCTGGATAAATGAGCGGTATAATGGGTGTGACTTGTATTTCACGCAATACTTCAATTTCTACTCTAGCGACTTTGCTATTTTGGTCTGTTATAAGGACTCTATCAGGACCGGTAATGTTAGGCGTGATATAGATGGTTGTTTCTCCCTTTGTTTGGGTTAATTGCCCTCTTTCAGCCGTCATAGTATAGGGCGATATGCCGCCCGCTATTTTAATTTCCAGATTATCGCCAGGATATAATGCCGCTTGAGCGGGTTCTGTCCGCATTTTAGGTACCGACGGTGACACAACCACACTTCTAACGGCTTCGCTGATCAGTCCTTTATCATTTGTCACGGTCAATTTTACGTCATAACGACCTGATACTTGGTATTCATGGGAGGTACGGAAACCGCTATCTTGAGTCTCATCTCCAAAATGCCAGCGATAAGTATAGAGTTTGCCTTCAGGGTCTTTATCCGTTTTAGCATCGAAGAAGACTAATTCTTCTACATCGACATATTCACTTGGTTTGATGGAAAAACTCGCAATAGGAGGTGTTTCTCCACCAGCGGCTGTCACGCTAACAATGACCTCTTGTTTTATACCACAAGCATCTTGCACCGTTAAGGTATAGAATCCTTCTTGTTTTGGCGCATGTATATTAACTATTTGCCCTGTTTCTGAAATGGGCGAAACTATATCGGCTTCCCATGCCCATTCATAAGGATGATCTCCCACTCGTAGTGGGGAACAACCGCCTTCTACGCTGAATACACCCATTTCTCCCGTTTGTAACGTTGGGTTGTCGGGTAAGATATTTGGGGTGCCACCTTCTACAGTAATCCAAACCACTACCTGTTTTTGCGAATTGTCCTGCACTTCTATAATGTCAGGTCCATAAAGTGCCGGGGCGATGTAAGTACATTCCCCGATTTGTTCACATGCCGCAATGCCACGTTGGGCAGAAACTTGGTAAGGTGCTTCACCACCACTGATTTGAAAACGTTCTACTACACCTTTATCTAATGAGATATTAGAAGGGTTTATGGTAAGTGGGGCTAACATTTCAATAGCGACTGTCACGACTTGCCCGGCGGCATCCATAATTTCAATCACGGATTCGCCCCATATATTGGGTGCAGTAAAGCGTATTGTTCTTGCGCCGGTATCTTCTAATTGACCACTTCCCGTTTTAACAATGCTGGTAAAGGGCGGGAAACCGCCTGATAGTTGGATGAGTTTACTGGTGCCTGGTGTGAGCTTAATACGCTCTGGTGTGACTGAAATCGGCGTAATGATATTGACGGGTACGATAGCCAAGTTGCCCATAGCATCTTGTACTTGGACTGTTGTTTCAGCAAAGTCGGCGGCTGAAAAAATAGCTTTAGCCGTATTGCCATTATCTACATCAATTTTTCCCTGGTCAGTATGCCAATTGAAGGGAGGAACGCCACCGTATGCTTGCAATGGCATCGTTTCACCAGGTTTAATCTGTATTTTAGTTGGGGAAACAACTAAATTCAGATAAACATTCACAGTAGCAGTGGCTTTGCTTTCGCCAACGGTGACTTCAATTTCATAGAACCCCGCTCTTTTTGAGGCATGATATTGCACTGCTCCTTCTGCGTAGCCTTGGTTACCCAATGATAAGGGTTCTTCTCCAAATACTGAAGTTAAATAGCCAGCCGGTATCCGCCATTTATAAGGTCCTGATGTCGCACCTTGAACATTTAAAACGATAGATTCTCCAGGTTTTACGGAGATATTAGCCGGTTCTATGGAAAGGGCTAGGGTTATTTGTGCTATAAGGAATAAGCCCATACTCAAAAATACGGTGCAAATTGGCTTGAGGGAATTGATCGCTTTCATTGGCTTCTCCTTATGGTGAAACGTTAATAGAAATTTCGTTTATATTACCTGCCCCATCTTCAACCATCAAACGATAAGTTCCTGGCTGATAAATGACCAAACTAATAACATTGCTGCTACTATCCATTGCTGACCATTTAGCAATTCCTTCATCATTAAGCGGTTCATCACTTTCTGGAAGAAAAATTGCCCAGTAATAGGGAGGCGATCCCATACTAACCATAAAATCCCGTGTTTCACCCGGTCTCATATAGGCTACGGAAGGAGAAATAACAGGATTATTTGGTTCTACCACTCCCTTTATTATCACTTCTTGTCCACTAGAATCTGAAATGGTCAAATCATATTCACCCAGTTTTCTGGGTGCGTTCCATGTTCCAATGCCAGTATCAGCATCAATTGTAGCAAACCCCCCATTTGTTACAATAGTGTAGTTACCCGTTCCGCCGCTAACATTAAATTTGTGTGTTCCACTTCTTGCATCTACGTAAATAGAAGAGGGTGAAGTCCTTAATTCCATTTGTACATAGGCATGACTTTGAACAATTTGTTCTATATCATCATGAAATTCAATAACTATATCATTACTGCTAATGGGGGGGGTGTAAGTGAATATACTAGTTTCACTATGAAGTGGTTCTACATCTCCCATTGTGGCAACAACAATATAAGGAGGCACACCACCTTTCACCTCAAATGTCGTTTTTTCATTCCTTTCCATATATTGTATAGAGGGAGTGACTTTCAGTGGTGAATACACATAAACTGCAATAGCAGTTGTGTCTCCAACTGCACTACGTACACGGATGAGATAGTCACCAAACATATCTGGTGCCGTGCAATCGAAATACTCAGCGTCAGCGACTTCATTGGGCGTAGTACAACTTCCCGCTTCCACTATCACAGAATAAGGTGGTACAGATTCCGTAGCAGCAATCTGGAACATTTGCCCTGGTTCCAAGTAGATTTCTTCAAAGTGTGGGTCAAGAGGTAAATCAGCATCAACATAAAAAGCACTTGCTTTAATCAAGCTATCTACCTTAACCAAACTACTCGCTTCAACGCCCATAGCATCTGTAACGATTATTTGACACTCCTGAGAGACATCTGGTGCTTGAAAAGACACACGCCTTCCTTCACCTGTGATGATGCCGGCACTTGTATCCCATGAAAATGGTTCTGTTCCACCCACCACTTCCAACATCACAGTTGCGTCCTGCTGAATTGTTTCAATGGCAGGATTGATATACATATCATCCGCAACCACCAGTTTAGCTGTGCAAAGAAAAATAACTGACATCAAAAGTTTTTGGATATGTTTTTTCTTCATATCGATCCTTTTTGAGTTTGTAATGCTCGATGATCAAGTTCTTTCTAAAGTCAAACCGTTAACGACGTTAAAAACTTGATCATCAAGATAATAGGTTGAAATTAAATACACAAGGGGAAAAATAGGGATAGACTCCCCTTTTGATTGGATACACATTTTACAGTAAATAAAAATGGTTGTCAAATAAATTTTGCGTCATTTTTACTTTTTGATGAAAAATGTTCATTTTTTTACATGATTTAATAATTATGAAGTAGTTGTTTATGTCGGATTTCATCAATTTATCATTTTAATTAGGACTTAAATAGACCGATTTTTAAAAATAATGATTCATTAATTCGATTTACAAAATAACCAATTCGTATTATTGGGATTTTCGTGCTTAGGATTCAGGGTTTAATAAATCCAAAACTTGATTTGTCAAACCTGACAGGTTTTGAAAATCTGTCAGGTTTCGTTTTCGAGGTTTTAGTCAGGTAGGGTGGGCAAAGTCCTTTTCGTGCAACGGCTTCCTCATTAAAAAAGTGGTGGGCAACAACGTTGCCCACCCTACATGGCTAGGTATTAGCATAATCTCTAGTTGGGAAATCGCAAAGTGAGTGGAAAATAATCGCTTACAATAAAACGGGATTGAAAGTAGGTGTACAAACCTAAGAAATGGGTATAAAATGCTATAATTTAAAGAGTGATTAAAAATTAGTACAACAGCATAGGTGTTCTGGATAATTTTAAGTACTTGATTTAACGTATATTTAATGTAGGGTGTATAAGTGATAACGTCATACACCCAAAATTATCAAGGTGGATTTAGCGAAGCTTATCCACGCTCACCCTACAAAAAAACTAAGTTTATGCCCGCGCTGAGTATAGTTACCCTGAGTAGTTACAAATAAAAAATATTAACTTTGAAAAACATTTAT
>QNES01000219.1 GCA_003645255.1 Gammaproteobacteria bacterium | reverse complement strand
TACTCTTGAATCACTACCAGCTTACTACCCCTAATGGGAAACTGAAACCCGATACAATTTATTTCCCAAGAGATGGTTGGGAAGCTTACTACCCCTAATGGGAAACTGAAACAAATGGCTAAACAATTTCCCCAAGCTGTTATCGGACTTACTACCCCTAATGGGAAACTGAAACAGAGGAACAAATAATCCCCCCGTTGTTTTCCCTAGTTCTTACTACCCCTAATGGGAAACTGAAACATATGCTCTTACTTTTCCTTCCTCCTTTGCTTTTCTTACTACCCCTAATGGGAAACTGAAACACCGAAGACGGCGGTGGAGGCGGTATAAGTTTCAAGTCTTACTACCCCTAATGGGAAACTGAAACTTGACACGTCTAGCAATAAAATATTGCTCGCAACATCTTACTACCCCTAATGGGAAACTGAAACTTGATGTCACAAAACTTTGTATGGCCTTCAGTATCCTTACTACCCCTAATGGGAAACTGAAACCAAAAGCAGATTGATGCCGAACAAGCCGTCATACAAGCTTACTACCCCTAATGGGAAACTGAAACCCTCCATTTTATGCGATATTACACAATTTATAAATAGTTTAATATCCTCAAAAATGTATTCAAATGTACCAAAAACCATATTTAAACTAAATTTAAAATACTTCGCACTCCAGACTTTTTTTACTTACTGGGGAGCGAAGTATATCATGTGCTAAATCTATAAAAATTATACCACACAACTTCCTTGATGACTATCATCTTCTTTGGAAATGCCTTGTTCCAATAATTCAACTGCAATATTATGCCTATTTTTAGTTGAAACGAAAGCCAGCTTATCATCATCTTCAAGTACTCTATTTATTTCAAATCGCATTTTTTTATAAAGTGTTTCGGTTAAATCTCCAGAAAAAACACTATTTTGCATCCAATTTAAATATTTGGATAACAATTTTCGATAAAGTTCAGTACGCTTTGCTGGTACATCATAAAAAACAACTACAAACATATTTATACCTTATATATATAAGGAACATAATTTTCCATTCCAAGTACATGCGCTTGAATACGAAAACATTCCCTGAGTATCAAAGCACGATAGCCACGTAAATCACCAATCTCTTCCTTGTCTATTTTTTCTCGAAAAGCTTCTACTACTTTACGTCGTCCCGATTCACTTAATAGGCACATCCCCTCTGTTTCATCAAAATCGCTATGATTGAACATTTTATGATTAACCATATTGAAAATAATTTTGTCGGCAATCACAGGCTTAAAAATTTCTGCTAAATCAAGTGAAAGTGAAGCTCGTGCTTGCGTTGGTGCGTGAATAAAACTGAGGGTTAAATCCAGATGCGTTTTCGATAACTCATTTTTGCAAACACTATAAACGAGAGCGTTGCAAAATGAAATCAATGAGTTAATACGATCAGTTGGTGGGCGTCTAGTTCGTTTTTTTATTGTCAGTGCCGGATTAATCAAATTCCAAGCCGCATAGTAAGTTTGCCGAGCCAATCCTTCGCAACCCATCATCTGTTCAACATTTTTTGCCTCCATCAAGTTACCCCGATGTTTTTGTATCTCTTCTATCGCCGGTTTTAATCCCGTTTTACTTCGATAAGCATAATAACGTAGGTTACCGATTATATTTTGGATAGCAGCACCCATAATGAGTTTACCCAAAGCCATGCGTTTTTTCATATCCAAAATGTTTTGCGCTTGCGCTAAATGCACGCTGCCTGACGCATGAGGATGAGCGCACTCAACTGAGGCTGAAAAATTGCCATAGTAATCCAAAAAAGACAATCTAACACCTTGTTTTCCAAGAAAAGATATTAATTCGCTATTAAACTGCGAAACACCAGCAACAATGATATTTTTTAAGCTTTCTACTGGAAAATTGCGGGCTTTTCCCTCTTTAGGAGCAATACGAATTGTATTATCGCGCCGACTTATTTTTGTTCCTGCAAGTAAATATAAAGTATCCATCAGTAATCTCAATACCCCGCATATTTAGGGACTGTAAGGTAAAACCTAGGTGTTCGCCCTAACTTAATGGCAGTGATCAGTAATCTCTATCTTCCGTACTTTCAAACCAGCATAACATGCGATAAGAACAATGTTTGCAAATAGTTTTGCTGATTTTTTCAGGCGGTTGTGGTTGAACAATGATCGTTGTTATTTGTTCAAAAGCGTTTAACAAGTTCAGTTTAGCTTGCTTATCCAATTCGATACGTTTAGTACGACGCGAGTTTGGATAACGGAGTATACCTGTCCAGGTTTGCATAGTGGCTTGTTGTATGGCTAATATATAAAATAGCAATTGCGAAATGCTTGCCATTTCATGGGATTTGCTTTTTTTGATTTCGCTGATTTCACGCTTTTTAAAATCAAGCATATCTGGAGAAATACCAAAGCCAAAATAATGAGCTCCCACGCCACCGTAAGCACTTTCATGTAAAAAAATACCCGCCTGCATGTGCCGGTTAAGATGAGCGCAATCAATACGGTGGTAATGCAACCATGTGCGCGTTGGACAAAGCACAATATGTTGGAACAGCAAACCATTGATACCTTGTTGTTCGCACTCTTTTAACATGGATGACACTTTGGAATTTTCAGTGTTCATATCATATCGCATACTTCTGGAGAATCCATTTCATTATCTCGCGCCAACAAGCCGGTAATTTGAATAAATTTCAATGCCTCTTCAAATCCCTGTTTTCTTCCATGTCTGCCTCTTTTAGCTTCTAAGCGGTTAAGATATTTGTTCCGCACTTCATCAATATTGCTAGCCTCTACATTCACTATTCCACCAAGCGGTGAAAATATCGCATAAGAAATAAGAATGGGTTTATCCCGTAAGTAATTTTCACGCGACTTATAATAAATACATACATCGTTTTCGCTATCATACTCATCGGGTGACACTAGTTTTGAGTGTACCCAATCACGGTTATATTCACCTTCACAAGGCGCAGCTTCGTTATTTTTAAATCGCACTCGCACGGTGGGGGAAAATCCACGCACATCTTGTAAAGTACGATCAATTTGCTTTAACCATTTCTTAAATTGCCGTTTTTCAAGCCATTCATTTTTGTAACAAATAGTATGCAAGCTATCCAATCGCCAACCGGGGAGTGCTTTATCTTGGTTTGATAGGGCTTTGACAGCCGGTTTAGCGGCATCACGCATCAGTCCAGGATGTTGCCGACTGAGCATTGACCAATAAGCACTGCCCAATTCTCTTGCCCTTTGAGTATTGATTTTACGCAAAGGGTTTAATGCCGGTTCTTTTCGCAACGCGGTGATAGTGTAGTTGCCCGATAGCTTGCTGAGTGTTTGAATAAATGATAACTTTTTGCGTCTGCTCAAACTTGATCGGCAAACATGCACTTGACCACAATCTGCACCACGCGCTACTCGTCCAATGCGTTGCAATAAAGCGGCGGTGTCAATTCCATGTTCAATAATGGCTTGATTAACCTGAAAATTCACGCCCATTTCGACAGCCGAGGTGCCAATAATAATTTTATGGCGGGGCAATGGAGAACTACCACCATCGAAACCGCTACTTCCCCATGAATATGGTGTTTGCTTATCTTGCCCATTGATTAGGATCACTTGATCACGCGCTAAACCACAGCTATCAAAAATACGCACTAATGAATTTTCATCAGCAACGAATTTTGCCAGTGAGTCGTAAATCAGTAATAAACTTTTGCCCTTTAATTGAGGTATCAAAGTGGGGGCAAGTTCTTCAACCATTTCAAGCAAGGGTTTATCATGGAATGCCACTTTGACATCACCATGAATAGGGCGATCATAATCGCTATCTGCGATTTTTTCATCAAACAGCTCGATAAAGCCCTCTGGTAAATCACCCGCTTTCATAAAATCGGTAAACAAATTGCTATGGGTGGCAGATAACAGGCTGAGTTTAGGCGCATCTGCTGGATTTTTGAAGTGCAAATCAGCAATGAGCGTTATCATAAAATGCACCAATCCAAAAGCGTGTTCATTCAATGTATGGGCTTCATCAAAAACTAAATGTTTGACTTTCCACAACAAATCAACTACACCGGTATCGATATTTTTTAAACCGGGTTTACCTAACACGAGATTACCCAAAGCTTCAAGTGTCGCGATAATGATTCCACCTTTCTGTGCCATTTCTTCCAGATGCCCTTTCCGCACTCGCCACGGTTCTTTAGCCTCTTTCATCCATGCCAGCGTGGTGGTAAAATCCCACCGTGCTACTTGTGATGGCGGTAATTTTGCGGTTTTAAGGGCAGTTTTTTCAATATCTTTCGCTAACGCTTGTGTCGGAACAACAAAGAAAACCAATTGAGATTTAGCCAATTCTAAAAAAACATAAGTTTTACCTGTCCCGGTAGGCGCACCACAAATGCGAATCGGCGATTGACTTTGAATTAGTTGGTTTTGAGCGTAGGAGAGTGTTGTACCGACCTCAGATTTTATACCATGTGCTTGAATTGTAAACATTTATAAATTTCCTAAATTGTCAGAATCAGGATTTTCAGAATTTAAGGATTTTCAAAATTACAAACAGAAATCCTTGTCTTTATCCTGTAAATTCTATAATCCTGAAAATCCTGATTCTGACAATTATTAATACCACAATTGTAATTCTTCCCTTGCCTCATTCTGTGACAAGGCTTGACTGACACGAATCGTATCAATAATGCGATAATCCTCTTTTAAGTCGCGTTCAAACAGTTTTGCTGTTGCGGCGTTTAATCTCACCGTCTTGATTGATTGATGAGGCGAAATTTCCAACATACCTTGTTTGGCTACGCCAACGCGCACAATAAAACTTTTTGACTTCAACAGTTTAAAAGGATCCGGTCCCAATAAGATACCTTCATAACTCGCGCCCACTGCCACTTCATGCACAAAAAATGTATTTTTAAAATTGCCCGAACCCATATTTTTCTGCATATTTTCGTGATAGCCGCCCTCTCTAGCAACATCAATCGTATGCCGTACTGGTGGTAACGTCATATTAGTCGTTCCCATCAAGAGAGAGGCACGCCAAGGTATGTTTTTTAAATCGGTTTTATAGTCAGGCTGAGCACGTAATACCGGTGGGGTTCCTAATAATGCAGCCCGAAGTGCAAATACGAATGCCGTATCCGTTATCACATTGGGATGAGTAGCACTACCATCTTTGGCATAAAACCCATGATAATAGAAGGGGCTTATCAAACGTGCCCTGATGCCAAGAGTTTCTGGCTGATATTGCGACATACCTTACCTCATTTACCTTTTTTATCCTGCTTGAACCACGCATCAAATAAATCTCGCATTTCTACAGCCGCTTTTTCATAGTCATTTTTCAAATCAGGATTAACGGGCTCTGAATCAAAATCAGCGATCAGTTTTTGTACATGTGCGTTTAACACTTTAACATCAATATGATGTGGATAAGCGTTTTTTCCCTGCATCAACTGGGTAATTTGCTCAACCAAGTCGGTGGCTACAGTTTCATTATCAGACTTGAGTTCTTCAAGCAACTGGCTGGGTGCATTGATACTACGTTCTATTTTGCCCCAATAGACACCGGCAAAATGCGTTTTCAAGTTAGTACCGGTAGTGGCAGTCGCGCCCCCATAGCTACCGGCTAAACCAATGGAAAGCAACAAATGATTAAACGATTCTTTAGTGATGCGATGCCCAAGCATCACTAGAGTTTGTATAAAGAATGCCCCGGGGCGTACTGAACGGGTGGTGAAAATATTAGAACTGGTT
>QNES01000218.1 GCA_003645255.1 Gammaproteobacteria bacterium | reverse complement strand
CAATCTTTGTAGATTTTCTTCGTTTGGTGCATCTTCAGCTTGTAAATTTCTCTTATCTTTTAGAAATAATAAAGATTCTTTAGTATATTTACCAAATTGCCATTGTTTACCGTCAGTAATAATCGCATAACAAATAGTCGCCCCTTGTGTCGATGCGGCATAAGATTCCGCCAATGCTTGCCCCCAAGCGTTATCCCAATCACGCTTTTTAGCCTCTATTACACAGATGGCTGGAACATCTATCAAATTACCGATACCGACTTTTTTTGGACGAGCAATAAGAAAATCAGGTGTACCAGAAAGATTCACAGAGGCATCTACGTCATAGAATATATGTGACCAAACACGAAATTCTTTATAGGCTTTATCTAGTACCCTTAATATCGGTTTAATAATATCTTCACAAATGGCGTATTCAGAAACAAATGCCAGAGGATCGTCTAATAACTCCTTAATTTCCTCACGTTTGTTCTCTGGTATATTAAAAGGCAAAGTTTCTATGAAAAATCCTTCTTTTATTATCAGATTGAATTTTTCAGCGACATCTGCATCTGTTTTAAAACTTCCAAATCCCATACAATATCTGCTCCGAAATATTTATTCTACTTATGCCATTGACCCTACACTTGCTTTGGAAGTGTTTCCTGTTTAATTCTTATTTCAAAGTAAGTTTCATTTTTTTTAGATAGCGTGATGCTTGTTGTCGCTTAATAGCACCCCAAGGCATCAATTTTTGGAGAGGAGAAGTGAAATAAGCAATGCGTTTTGAACGAGTTAAGGCGACATAAATATTATTATCTTCTTCTCTCATAAATATTCCACCTTTCTTAACAGCACGATAATCAGGAAAAACACCTTCACACATTCCCATAATACAAACCACTTCAAATTCTAATCCTTTCGCGGTATGTACTGTTAGGAGTGCTAACCCATGATTTTGTAACTGGTGAGTGGCACCCAAGGAGACTTGAGTTAAAAAGTCGGGTAAACAGCGTCGTTCACTATCTGTTTGTTTAACATAACTTCGCCAATGTTCTAACCACAATCTTATGTCATTGTCAACTAATGCCCGTTCTTCATCAACATAAGTTTTTTGGGAATATTTTTCTAAATCTTCACCAACTTCTCTAAACTTTATCTGATCACCAGTCAAGGATTGCCATGCTGTGAGTAGTGTTTCAAAGTGGGGTGCAAAGTCAGTCTTTATCTGACAATTTATCCAAGTCAATAGTTCAAAACCGTTTTGCCAATTTTGCCTATCAATTTCTCCACCGAAATCTTCTAAGTGAAGCAATTTCAATAGTTTCTGAAAATGCAAACGATTTTGTGGATTCATCAACAAGCGCATCCCGAGTTCAAAACACCGTATAAATTCTGATTCACTTTCGATATAATCTTGGGTACGCTTATAATAATAAGGAATATCATGTTGTTTCAATTTTTCTTCCAACTTTAACATGACATAACGAGTTCTACCAAGTACAGCACAATTTTCCAAAGAAATCGCGCCTTCTACATCGGGATGTCCTTCTTGTTTCAGCATTTGTAAACGATTAAGAACCCAATCCGCTTCAGCGTCTTCATTTGGAAAACTGAGGGCTTGGATGTCACCAGATTTGGCTTGATCGGTTTCCTTCATAGAGGAAGGTTGCAAAAGATTAGCTGTGGCAATGATCCGCTTAGAAGAACGGTAATTTTCAGTTAGTTCAAACTGATTTTCTTTAGGTACATCAAAGTCTTGGATAAAATGCTTCGTCATAAAATCGCTGCTCGCGCCATTGAAACCATAAATGGCTTGTTTGGGATCACCGACAAGCATTAGGTTTTTCATCTCTTTACCACATAATGATTTAATGACGTGATATTGAGCAAAATTTAAATCTTGCGCCTCATCTATGCAAATATAACGATACAAACGCCGATAAAATGCCGCAATCCTTGGAAACTCATTAAAAATCTGATAAGTGAACACAAGAATATCATCAAAATCTAAGGCATTTTGGTTAAGCAAAATTTCGTTATATTTTTCATAAAGATAAGCCAATTTTTGCTTTTCATTATCCATCAGCAAAGCAGTATCATCGCATGGAGAACGCAGATTTTTCTTTTCCAAGGAGATATTATCTAAAATGTTATTCAGAAAATATTTATTCTTGCTATTCTCTTGAAGATATTGTTGCAACCTCGGTTCAGAATCAAAGACTTGACGTAATACATCTAAACAATCTTTCCGTTCAAAAATCTGTGGTTCCCGACTTAATCCAATAAAAACCCCTCTGTCACAAATAATTTGCATACAGAATTTATGTATATTCCCGATATAGAGATGTTCTTCCTCTTCATCAACATCTAAACGTTTCCGCATTTCATCTGCTGCTTTATTGGTAAAGGTTAAGGCAAGAAGATGATAATGACCGGTTTTGTTTTCCATTAAATAACGAACTCTTTCAGTCAAAACCCGGGTTTTACCACTACCAGCACTAGCTATTAATAATAAAGGCCCTTCGCCATGAATGACGACACGTCGTTGTTCTGGAGAGAGTTCAGGTTTGTTCATTATTTACCTTTTTGGACGGTAATGAGGCTGGAGCGTGGGAACGAAAAATCAGGCTAAAAAAGCTCACTTTGATTATGTTTAGATAAATTCTTGGATTTTTCATCATGAAGTTTTTCTAACTCATCAGGCGGAAATTTTTGTTCCAGTTTTTCTTTTTTAAGGATTACATGCAAATACTTAATGAGAAGTTTACTTGTGTCATTAATATCCCATTTTAAAACTTCTTGATAAGCGGAGAAAGGTTTTCCCAATTTATCCTTAGGTTTATAATTATGGGCATCTTCAAAATTTAAAGTAAATACAAAGCGTCGCACTTCTTCATTCTTTGCATTTTCTATTTCTTTCCAAATTTTATCATTTATTTCCCATGCCGAATTTTTTTTGCCATTTTTATTCTTTTTGCTATCAATATCATGTAATACATAATAAGGTATTCTAAAATGGTTCAATACTTTTTGAAATAGAGGTATATTCATTTTTGAACCACAATTCACAACATTAATATGTTCTGATAATTCTAATACTTGTTCTTCTTTAAATTTTTCCAGTAGAGTTCTTACTGCAACCGTTTCTGTATCGCCTTCAACAAGAATAACGCGGTCTGCGAAAAACGCTTCGGAAATGTGAGGGTTAAACCGATTAAGCATGATCATACTCTGGCGTTCATCTTCATTAAATAATGTACTTGTAGATTGAAAAACAGATGTCCCTTTATTTGAATGATTCACAACTCTAACAAGTGTAGTATGATTTTTTGATAAGTCAATCATTATTGGTGCATGAGTAGCTACCATCATCTGAAATTCTGATTTTTCCTCAGCAAGAGAATATAAAATGTCTATAACCGAAAATATAGCTTCAGGATGAAGAAATAATTCAGGCTCTTCAAAAAGAAGCATTTTAGATTTTGAATGGGATGTTTCGCTGGTGATTGAGAATTTGTCGTCTTTTCTTTGAGGTTTGTTTTTTTTAATTTCAGTTAATGGAGTTGCTAATTGCCTATAAGCACTTAAAATAAACTGACGACGTGTACCATGTCCATGATAATCCAAGCCAAGATTAGGTTTATCTGTCTGATTAATTTCAACATTAGTTTGTGTACCAAGTGTCTTAATAAAATCATGTTCTCCACTACTAATTAGGTTGCAGGAAATATCCGGAAATATTTGTGACATAGCATCATTTAATTGCTCGGCAATTTTACAAACATATTCATTCTTTGCTATTTCACTTTGAAGATTTTGTACAGCAATTTCAGCTTTTTTATAAGTATCAGTGTTTTCCATTTTGGAGATAATGGTTTCTTTTACTAAATTCTGCAGCAAATTTATGACATCTTCAGACGAAGTTAATCCTTTTATCCAAATAGGTGTTGGACAGATAGATTGAAGAATAGTATCAAGTCCTCCAAAGCCTCCATCTTCCCAGTCATTTTTTTCAACAACAAAAGATTCCTTCTTTCCTTCACCTTTTTCTGTTGACCAAATTTTCTTTACTTTTGCTATTTTTTCTGGATTAAACCATTTTGAAAGTTTTAGCTTTTGAATATCATCATTTTCATCTTTAAGCCAAGCCTCAATTTCTATTTTATTTGATACGTTTTTACCAAAAAAATCATTTTCTGTTGCTTTTTTTCCAGTTATAACAAACATTTCATAAGCTAAAAGAATAGAAGATTTTCCCGCATTGTTCTTGCCAATTAGGAATACCAAGTTATTGTTTTCTAAATCTATGGAAACACCTTCTGAACCAATAGCTCGAAAGTTTTTAATCATTAGTTTTATAATTTTCATAATATTTTTTTCAGTTAGTTGTTTTGCACAATCCCAATCTCTTCCGCTGTCAACCCATAAAGTTCATAAACCATTTTATCTATTTCTTTATCGGTTTGAATAACCTTGCTTTCAAAATGATGAATAGCTTGTTTGAGCTTAATTTCTCTATCGAAGTTATCATTTTTCACAGCATTATTTAACAAGGATTGGTAATTTTTTATTTGCTGTTTTGTTGCTAAAATATTATCTACCAAATCAATAAATGGCTGTTGTCGTTCTTGTGAAATTTGGGGAATTGGTAATTTTCCTACACCATTTGGAAAATACTCAAAACTTCCACCACCAGTTTGTTTACCTATACTTTTGTACCTAAAATTTAATGTTGTTGAATTTAATAATGCCAATAAATACCTTATGTTAAAATTTTCATTTGTATCAAAAATTACTGTCATATTAGAAAAACCTAAATACTGATTATTGCTATCTATAACAAATGTATTATTGAAAGCTCTCCTGCTACAAAAAATCTTATCTAAATGATAATATTCTTTGTGTATAGGGAAAGTATAATTCCACCATTTGGATGTTTTTCTTCTTTTTTTATCTGCTCTATTTTCCAAAAAAGTTCTATTTTCTAACAAATGATTTTGAATAGACAAAGGTAAGCCTTCAAAACTTTCTACGTCTTCAAAATAAAGTAGATAATCACTTGTTTGATTTATTAAATATCTTTCTATGTTTTTGCCGGTTACTCTGTTTTTGATAAACCATTTTGGAAATTGGCGTGGAAATTCTTTAAAAGAAAAAATTTTATCGGCTGCTGTTTCCATACCTTTACCTATTTCAAAAAATTGATGTAATTTTTGATAATTGGCATCAATTTTATCATTCAACGTAGAGATTTTCTTATCAACTAAAGCAAATACACTATCTTTTTGCAATTTAACCTCAAAATAGTAATTTACATTATTGATAATTTTAGAAATATCTTCCTCTGTATAGTTTTTTGCCTTAAAAGAATATGCCAATGTATTTGTATTGCTTTTGCATAATTCTATAATAGATGTTGTGATAGAAGCATCTTTAAATACCATAAACTGTTCAAAATTGGTAATTTTTTCAATTGACACATTTTCTAAAATATAATTCCTAAGTTTTTCAGCTTTATTTGAAAATAAAAAGGCATTTGATACAATAAAACCTATTTTATTTTTTGTGAGTTCTATTGATTTTGCAATAAAATAAAAAATAATATCACTTTTATCTTGCCAAATTTCAGGATAGGAATTTTGAATTGCTTGTGCAATTGGTGATTTTGCCCCCAATGTTTCAATATTAAAATAAGGTGGATTCCCAATAATCACATCAAAACCCCCATTCCCCATAATCTTCTGAAATTCCTTATTCCAATCAAAAGCCTTATCTCCAGCCACCGCCACATCATCAATCAAAGAATT
>QNES01000217.1 GCA_003645255.1 Gammaproteobacteria bacterium | reverse complement strand
ACCAAAGCGGCGTGGACGTAAAAAAAATATATAAGGTTCATTGGCTTGTTCTAGCTTTTCAATATTAGCCGTGCGATCAACGTAATAATAATTCTCGCTTACCAGTTGGCTAAAATTGCTAATACCATAAGGTAATCTTATTGACATAATTTATATTCGTTAATGTTTGGAGTCCAAAGATTGGTGGGTTTTAATCTTCCCACTCTACATTATAGTACATTATACTAAACCCACTGCAAATTATTATTGAGGATAGGTGGGTTTTCTAATCCTGATTCAGACAGTCGGATTACCCGCAAAATCTTGAGAGTGAACCATAATCTCAGCTAATTCCTTAACCGTTGTGCCAAGTGTTAGCAGTGCTCGTATTAAAAAATCAAGTGTGACTTCTCCCGTTTCTAATTTTTCAATTTGGGAAAAGTTGAGTTGGATTCGACGTTGTTTAAGATTTTCACTGAGTGCGAGTCTTAATTCGATATAGGTTGCTTCGGCGGGTGTTAATTCTAAAAATTCATTAACCGTGCCAATTTTCCAGCCTTTTGAAGCGAGTTTTGCTTGTTTGTCTTTTTCCATTTTTTTAAACTCCTAACATGAACTATCATAAGTGGTTAAGCGACGCTGACTGGTTTCAATAACTTGCTTAGGGGTACGTTGCGTTTTTTTTTTGAATACGTCAAGTATAATAATAGCATCAGAGTCAATACGATAGATAATTCGCCAAGTTGTATTTTCGTCATTAATCCGTAATTCATGGCATCGAATTCCAATGGAGGCATTGGGCGAGATTGTGGGAGAGATAGCATTTCTCCTTTTTGCAGTTTTCTCAATAAAAATCCAGCCTCAAGACGAGCATTCTGTGAAAAAGGCGGCGTTTTTATTTCACCAGAGAACCATATCAAGGGCTTATCATTGATACTCATTTTGTGATACTCTTCATTGTTTTAGGCAAATTCACTATCAGCTCGCGTTGGCTGGTAGCTAAACCCACCGCAAATGATTATTGAGGATAGGTGTGTTTTCTACCCACCCTACACGAGCTGCCCTTGTGAAATTATTTACTTCGTGTTACTGCGTTTCACAAAAAAGGAACCCAGTTTCTTTTCGAGGCGCAGGTGAATAAAAGAATTATATTTAAAAAAATGAAAAAATTATATTTTTTAATAGCTTTTATTTTTTCAAAGGCTGTTTTGGCGGTGGATATTAATACTGCCAGTGTAGAAGAGCTTGCAAGTGCATTATCAAACGTTGGACCAGTTAAAGCGCAACGGATTGTCGAATACCGTGAAAAAATGGGGGGGTTTGTGTCGCCTGAAGAATTGATGGAAGTTAAGGGCATTGGTCCAAAAACACTGGAGCGTAATTTGGATAAAATTGAAATTTCCCCTAACCTTCACAAGCCGCAGCCCAACACGACAAGCGATAAATTAATAATGGATGCCAGTTTAGATTTATCCCCAAAAGTGGCAAAAACACCGAAGATAGTGCATAACCGATTTGGGGATGCCCTCATTATTATTCCAATGTTGATTGCTTGCCTATTCATTTTTGCTATCGCCTGGTATAAAGGGACGAAAAAAGATAAACCAATGCTAAGAAAGCACTTAGTTAGCACGACATTTACTTGTTGTCGATGTGAAAAAATTAGCCATTTTCAAAACATCCGCTATGAGGGTCATTTTAATACCCAATATGTGGATGGCGATTTGCCCCCCGGTTGGTCATGTATTCCAAATTGGCAGGGCAAACCGTGTGATTATTGTTTTGATTGTTCAAGGTAAATGGGAATTATTAATCTTCTCCCGAAGAAAGTTTAAATGCCGCACTCATTTGTTGCTGAATATTAGCAGGAACCGGTTCATAATGGCTAAAATCCAGCGTGAAAAAGCCATTTCCACCGGTAGCAGATTTTAATTCGGTTTGATAATTGCCTAACTCACCGAGTGGGACCTCAGCCTTGACGCATACCATATTTGGAGGGCGCATATCACTACCTAGAATATGTCCCCGCTTACTGGCTAGGTCCCCAGTAATTGTACCCATGTGTTCATTTGGCGTGGTAATTTCAGCTTTGACGATAGGTTCCAGTATGAGAGGTTTGGCTTTGCTGATAGCATCTAAAAAGGATTTTTTGCCGGCGGCGACAAAAGCGATTTCTTTGGAATCGACAGGATGATATTTACCATCATAAACCGTCACTTTGATATCCTGCATGGGATAACCGGCAATTGCACCTGAATCTAAAACGTGTTGGATACCTTTTTGCACCGCCGGAATATACACAGATGGAATAACGCCTCCCACAACCGCATTATCAAATTCAAATCCTTTCCCACGTTCCAATGGTTCAACGCGCAAAAAGACTTCACCAAATTGCCCGGCACCACCGGTTTGCTTTTTATGGCGGTAATGACCCTCAGCCTTGATACTAATGGTTTCCCTATAGGAAATTTTAGGAGGTTTGGTTTCTACTTCGACGTTGTAATGCTTACGCATTTTTTCTAATGTGACTCGTAGGTGAAATTCACCCAAACCATGCAATACCGTCTGATTCAGTGAGGCATCATGTTCCAACAATAAACAAGGATCTTCACCCGCCAACCTTTGTAAAGTGAGTCCGATTTTTTGTTCATCGCCTTGCCGCTTTGCTGAAATCGCTAAACCGTACATAGGTGCAGGAAAATCTTGTGCTTCACACTGAATTTCATCATCATCATGGGAATCGTGTAGCACCGTATTGAAATGAATCGCATCCACCTTAGCCAACGCGCAAATATCACCAGGAATGCCCTGTTCAATTTCAACTTGTTGTTTTCCCTGGAGTCTTAACAAATGGCTGACTTTAAAAGGTTTACGAGCCTCACCAATATATAATTGGCTATCTTTGGTCATCGTACCCTGATGGATACGGAATATCCCCAATTTACCGACAAAGGGATCGGCGGTGACTTTGAAGACATGCGCGACGATATGTTTATCCGCATCGGGGCTAATGGTAAAGGGAGTCAGCTTATCACTCTCTCCTTTCAGGAAAGTATGTGGATTACCCTCAAACGGGCTTGGCATGAGTTTTGCGATTACATCTAACAATTCGGGGATACCAACACCGGTACGTGCTGATACAAAACAAATTGGCACCAAATGCCCATCACGCAGCGCCTTTTCAAAAGGTTCATGGAGTTGTTCAGGGGAAAGTTCATCACCCTGCTCCAAATAGATTTCCATTAACTCTTCATCAACTTCAACCACTTGATCAATGATTTCAGTATGAGCATCAGCAACCGTCCCTAAATCAGATTCGCCGGTGGCATTTGAAAAACAATCAATCACCGAAGCCCCATTATCAGCAGGCAAATTGATGGGTAGGCACTCATTACCAAAAGAACCTTTAATTTCTGCCACCAAACCAGGCAAATCAAGTTCCGGTGCATCGATTTTATTGATAATGATCATTCGACATAATTTTTGTTGGGCTGCACATTCCAACATACGGCGCGTAATCATCTCAATACCAGTCTGCGCATTAATCACAACAGCCATGGATTCAACCGCCGAAAGAACACTGATGGAATGTCCCATAAAGTCGGGATAACCTGGGGTATCTAAAATATTAATATGCTTACCCTGTTGATCGATGTGAACAAGGGCAACGCCAAGCGAGTGTTGATACTCCTTTTCCAGTGGCTCAAAATCACACACTGTATTACCGTTTTCAACTTTGCCGGCGTTATTAATCACACCGGCTTGAAGTAGCAATGCCTCAGTCAAAGTCGTTTTACCAGCATCACTTTGACCCACGAGGGCAATATTGCGAATATTTTCAGTCGTATAATGAGGCATATTATTTTTATAACCTAACATAAGTGGTTAAAGAAAGATAAGTGCTTATCAAAACTCAGAAAAAATGAAATACCAATTATACTATAAACGGTGGTTAATGGTTAATGGTTAATTGAGGGCAACCACAAGGGATTTGCCCCTACATAAGAAAATAGCATTTTTCGATATATAGACTTTCAGATAAATAACTTCACAAAACCTGGCAGGTTTCCAAAACCTGGCAGGTTTGATCAAAAAATTATTTTTCTGAACATCTATAGAATGCGGTTTCAAATGAGTTTTTACAAAAATACTATTTTTTAAATAACAAGTGTAGCAAGCGTAAAATGTAAATGCTATGGATAAAGGGTATATAAAGATATAATTATTTATTTTTAAAAATAATTTAAAAAAAAGCTTGAAAAATGTTTTTAAGTCCATATACTTTATTTTAGTAAAATAATACTGAATTTAAAAATACCATTTTTTCAAAAAATGGTATTTCTTTTTTCTTTGGTTATTTACTTCATTGCCTCGTTTCGCTAGGAAATGGGTAATCTTTTATTTAATTAACCCTTGTAACTGATATATTTGTGGGAAAAAAGGGTTGTTATACTCAATACTTCGTTCGGAATTTATGAAACTTTCAGAATTGAAACAGATAGAAAATCATTTAAAAGATTTTACGATAGATGATTTTTACATCAATTCAAAAATGATGTACAGTGAAATTCAAGAATTGATGGCTCTTGAATCGGATAGAACATTGAATGCGTTTTTGCATGATTCTGCAAAGGAAATGGTGGAGAAGTTAAATTCTATATTAGATAGCTCTCCTTTAGATGCTGAAATTGATGAAAGTATCAAAAAGAAAAAAAGGTTAGAATCAGAGATAACTAACCAAAAACAATCTTTAGATAAATTAGACAAGCAATTTGAGTCTATTCCATCAACTGAAAGCCGTTTAAAAAAGGAAATCGAAGAGATTGAAGAAGAAATTCTCCAAATTCAGCCATTATCAGAAAAAGAACCTTATTTTTCAAGAATTGAAGAATTAAAGGTGAAAAAATCTGACACCGCCAATAAAATGGACAACTTCGCTGAAGATATTGAAAATCAAAAACGGAATTTGATTGGCGAAATTGAATCAAAAGAATCTGATATTCAGAATTATGAAGATCAGATAAAGGAATTAGAGGAACGTAAACAAACCGATCCAGATGATTTTTTGAGACTTGATGTGTTGAGATTTTTATGTAAGATGCTGCTTAATGAAGAAATTAAGTTTTCCCTTCCTTATGATTATAGTTATGATAAGGACAGATTTGAAATAGGTGATGATGAAAATACTGAAAGTTATTTTTATCGTATTAAAAAGCTGGGCGCAGATAAGATCGACGTTCGTTTTTCTTCTGTTTACAGCTCATTAGCGTTCCATTTCTTTAGCAATACAGCTATAAATACTGTTCCCAAAGATTGGAGGAAAGAGTTAAGTAAACTTTTAAGTGGTTCGCTTCCTTTTGATTCTGGCTTTGCTTCTATAAAACTTGATGGAACAGCAATAGAAAGAAATGACCGTGCTTTTATAAAACTTGATGGAACAACAGGCGGTAATATCAAAAAGCATACCGCTATCGAGGACGAAACAAAGGCATTGATATTGTCGGCTTTGCTTTCAATTAAGCAAAGTCTTATGAATAATCATCAGTCATTATTCACAGCTGATAAAAGTATTTTTCTTTCCCTTACCGGCGGTGTTATGGCAGAAATCCTTTTTAGAGAAAAAGGAAAGACACTGAAGGAGATAAAAGAACCTGTATTTTATGTGATCAGTTTAAATGATGGTATAACAAATGACATTACTTTATACTCACAATCAGGTTATAACGCGACGACTTTGAAAGTAATCAATGGATTTTATGTTATTGCCTTAGATTATGTTATTGAAATATTATTTAAAGCAGCGCCCATTTTATTTGAAAGCAATCAGTCTGTAAGAAGTGTT
>QNES01000216.1 GCA_003645255.1 Gammaproteobacteria bacterium | reverse complement strand
TCCTGATAAACAAAAGCATCCCGCAAAATAATGGCATTATCCTGATCCGTTTTCAGAATTTGTTCCCCCCGCCCTTCACTACCCATCACAATGAAACAAGAATTATCTAACAATGCTTTTGGTACAATAAACGCATACAATTTTTTTAAAACTTGTTGATTCAATTCTGTCATCCATTGCATTAAGTATTTGATTTTCATACCATTAGCATTAAACGCCTTAATCATATTCGTCATATTTTGGCTCGCCACTTTCAATTGCGCTTTATTTTGAGCTCGCTCAATCTGCACTGCAACGAGGCGGGTATGATTAGATAAATAACTCAACAAATCAATCTGTTCTAACACCCCAATAATTTCATGCTCCTGCTCAATCAATAAATGCTTAATAGAATTGCGGAGCATAACCAACAAAGCATGAAGCAAAAAATCATCGCGCCCTAAACTAATGAGATCATAAGAAGCAATATGAGCAATGGGATTATCTATAGAATAACGTTGCAATACCACATAATCTCGAATATCTTTATCAGTGACAATGCCAATGCCCTTATCCCCTTTCACCAAAATAAAACTGCTTTTCTGATGTGCCATCATTTGTACTGCATCATAAACGGTAGATTCTGCTTCAACATAAACGGGGGGTTGCAGATAAATATCTTTGATTTTAGCCATCATGAATGACGCTAACTCGGTATTATTGCGCTGTTCAATTAGACTATTAAGACGTTTAGACAAATTCTGAGAATAAAATTTTTTTAAAGCATCATTATTTTGAATGAAATTCAAGAAAAACGTTTTAGGCAAAACATAGCAAATCAACTCTTCTCGCACGATAAAATCATTTTTACTTATTCCATCTAACAATGACATCGCATCAAAAGAATCTTGGGAAACATAAACAGAAACCATTTCATCATCGTGTGTTTCTTGCACGACACCTTTAATAATAATATAAAATACATCTGGAGAAGTATCCTGTCGAATTAAATACTCCCCCTTTTTAAAATAAGCAATATCCATTGCATCAACAACCGTTTTAAGCTCAGATTCTTGTAATTTATCAAACGGTGGAATATGAGAAATAAAGGCTTTTTGTTCTAGGATGCTCATTTGTTAGTTCTCATTCAAATATGACGTATATGTTGAATCTTTAGTTGTCGAAGTTATTTCATGCACATATCCTTAAAAAGTACTTTGATGCTTTCTAAAGCCGTTTCTAATGACATAAAATTCACCTAATTTTCAATTATTTGTTTTAAAGCTTTGATCATCTTAAAGATAGCAAAAATTTCCTCATCATCAGCATGATATGTCTTACTAATAAAATATTCACTACCATTTAAAATAATAAAATTCCAATCCAAACTAACTACAAATACACCATAAATTGCTTTTTTATTATTATTTTGTTCTTTAGCAACTAACATAGCAGCAAGCACTTGTGCATCAGGTGAGCCTTGATTATCTATACTTCGTTTGTATTTATGTAGACAAAACAGGGGGATATTAGGCTCACGAAAACCTGTAGCAATTAAACCATCTACAATGCCTGAAAGTTCATAATCACCCACAATACTTGATAAACGACGTTCTAAAAAATAGCCCATCTGCTCATCATCAATATTGGCTGTCATTATAACAGGAGTAATAAACTTATTTTCAAGCTCAACCTCGTTCCAAGCCCGACCGCCTCTAATCAGAGATTTTTGTAAGTTTATCAGGCTTTTTTTCTCGAAATCGTCTATTTCAATTTCTTGATTTACCCATTTTTTCATTAAGGAACATTCCCAAATTTGACGAAGCCCAAAGGCTTTATCAAGCGTGGTCAAAGTCCATTCTCTAAAAGTGGCTGTTTTCATTCTATCGTTTAAACATAGCAAGTGGTTTGTATTTAATCATTAGACTTGTCTGAAAATAAATTCAAAGTCAGCCTTGGATTCAAGTCCAAGGCTTATTTTTGGACAAGTCTATTCTTAAAGTATATACGTATCTTATCAAAATTCAGAGTTCGGATGAATACTATTTATCTCTAAATTTAAATAGAATTCCAACAAACGTTGTTGGACATTGGCACGGCTTAGGGATTGAATATGGGCTTGATTTGGAATGAGCCAAAGTTGTTTTGGTTCACTCGCTGCGGCGTATAGGCGTTGGGCATGATGGACGGGAATAATTTTATCAGCTGTGCCGTGAATAATTAAAATCGGTATCGGTGCCAGGCGAGCAATCTCTTTCAAAGGGCGATAGGTGTTATTGACACTTAATGAAAAGGGCCATTGAAATGCCCAAGTGAGCCAAAAATTAGCCAGTTTTTCCCGGGTAATTTCACGGTAGCTACTAAAAGCACTATCTATAACTAGGGCATTGACTAACTTTTTGTGCGCTGAGGTGGATAGACTCGTAATAGCAAGACTGGCTCCTAAACTTTGTCCAAATACAATCAGCTTTGATGATGCACCTAGACGCGATATAACTATGGTCAGTGCCGCCTCTACATCTAAGTGTAAACCTTTTAAATGCGGTGTACCTTGGGATAAACCATATCCCCGATAATCAAATAAAAAAACATTAAATCCTTTGCCGGGCAACCAAGCCACACTTTTAACATGGGTGCTGATATTTTCTGCATTACCGTGAAGAAATAGCACGGTTCCCTGTACTTTTTCTATTGATGCTGGTAGCCACCAAGCATGTAAACGCACCCCATCTGCTGCCATAAAATAGACATTTTCATAAGCTATACCAAGTTGTGTTGGGGTTCGCACTAAACGAGTTTGTGGATAGAAAAATAGACTGGTGCAAGCCGTGAATAATAATAATATACTTAAACAGAGAAATAGTAATCGTTGCATATTGTCAGATAAATAATTTAACATCAAAAAATTACCATAAATACCACTGCCAACTTAATTCAACTTGGGAAGTCGCCTGGTTATGATTAAAATAATGATAGCCCCATTGTAAACGTAGGCTACTGTTTTGACTTAACGTGAATCGCTGTTCTATACCCATTTCACGCACCGTTTGTGTATGCCCTAAACTAAAACGTTGTACCATCGTATAAATATGCCCTCGCCAACGCGAGCCAACATCGACAAACAATCCCAAACGACCACCTACTCCCAGGGCATAATCATGTTGCAATTTCCCGCCAATATCAAGACTACTTTCTAAAAAAGAATAGCCCAACACATTATCTAACCATTTATAACTGAATCCGACACCGCCATTGGTACGATAAACTAATGATCGTTTACCTTTATTTAATTGTCGGCGTAACCAGCCGGTATTAATTTTCCAACTAAGTGGTTGAAAAAAACGATCACGGGGAGTTAAGGACATAATATCAATAAGTTTTAAGCCCTCAAGTTTCAGTTTCAGATTTTGATGGCGTAGGGACAAGTCTAAAAAATTAATTTGTGCCCCTGGCGTATAACTTGCTTCTGGATCCAATAAATCATGGTAAGCAGGACGAAGCTGTAAGCTTTGGTAATGTTCTTCGCCATCATAACCTAAACCCATTGTTAAACGGAAACTGGTATGTCCTTGTTCCGGGGGCAGTGGCACCGGTAGGGCTGAAAAAGCAATGTTGGAAGGTAAATGGCTACGTGCAATTAATAATTTTCTTAAATGCTGCGCCCCCA
The DNA here is from genome assembly GCA_003645255.1 of Gammaproteobacteria bacterium. Classification (GTDB taxonomy): domain Bacteria; phylum Pseudomonadota; class Gammaproteobacteria; order Beggiatoales; family Beggiatoaceae; genus QNES01. Next base: position 2,309 of record QNES01000216.1, on the reverse strand, counting down.
TTTTATTAGCTTGCTTGCCCTTATATTGATAGTATAAATAATCATAAGCCACTTCTAAGACTTTCGTGCGTGTCGTTAAATCAAGTGCGCTTAAATCTGTATGCTCTATTTCCCGGGTGGCTAATTTATAAACTAAATCCTGTTGTTTTGGGGAAAATTGATGTAAGCGATGATGTAAATGAGTGGTACTGGCAGGGCGAAAAATAGCTTTTTTCAGTATGCCAGGGACAGCAATCACTGCACGCACCGTATCTGCTGGAATAACCCAAGGTGGCAATTTATCACGCAAATGCAAAGTAGGGCGTGCTACTTCTAATAAAGAAAGTAAATGATAGGCACAATTTTCATCAAAAAAATAATATTCAAAATAAATATCATCCAATTCCCACACATGCCTGAGTAAACGATAAACTTCTGCCTGGCTAAAATTAAGTTGATATTCCCAAACATCCCTATGTTCTAAGTCGCTGTATTCTTTAACTTTTTTATAATAAGGTAAAATAGAAAACACCCCTGGATATCCCCCCATTGTACCTTTAAATGCAAATACAAGACCATTTTCCTCCTCAGTAGCGGCGGCATAATTAAGCGCATAAGCAAGTAAGCGTGTTTGCTCATTTTGATTAGCCTGATCAATACGCAATAACGTATGACCAAACATCGAAGAAGGATTATTTAAATAAGCGGCGGGAAAAATTAAACTTAACCCTGCAGGTTGTAGTTGTGCAAACCACTGTTCAAAATCTGGACAAGATTGAGGTGGCAAACGTACCGGATCAAAATTAAGTTGTTGCTTTAACCAATAATAACGGGCAATAAACGCACATTGGGGATGCTGTTGAGTCGTAGGGGCTGCAAACAAAGCTTTTAAAGTCGCTTCCAATTCAGCTTGTGGATTGGTTTTACCATTGAACGCGTTAAAAAATTTAGGATCATCAACTTCGCTCACATATCCCCCCCTACTTGGCTGATAATGTAATAAGATATGCCATTCTCTTTGTTGTGCTAATTTTTGAATATCGGCTTGCCCAAGCAAATATTGCAAATAAGCCCAATCCGCAGCATAAGGCACCTGGGGTATGACGAACAATAGCAAAAGAAGGAATTTTTTCAAGAGGGGCAAATATTTTTATTGACTATATTGAATTTAAACCTGACAGATTTCTAAACCTGTCAGGTTTGTTGCTTCCTGGCGTTCCTAACTGTAACTATAACGCTTCAGAATAGAATCTGCTTCCAACACATCGTTCAAATTCACCAATACATCTTCAGTGGTGACTTTTTCACTTGGAAAAATTTGGACAAAGTGAACCTTAGTGGCATTGAAAAACGCCGCTTTATCTTGCTCCTCGACTCCCATCAATGTAGCCAGGGAATTGAGCGTTTCACCTTCACCGGTTGCCATATCACGAGCCAATTTATCCAAGTTATCATTGGTAAACAGGGCAACTTTTTCAGGCAAAGAAACCACTCCTCCCGTTTTCGCACATCCTAAAGTACCGGTACTAATTCCAAAAGTTTGATTACCAGAAGTACCGTTAGTTGTCACCGCTAACACTTGCTTAACCAAACCAGATTCGCCCTCAAAAATCGTTGAACCCAAACCGCAACCCACATTATTCGGTGCAGCTATAGCAGACGCAATTGGTAAAGTAGAAGCCAGTAGAACAGCTTTAAAAATTATTTTTTTCATAATCACCCTTTATATATAGTTGTTTGAATGTATAAATGAAAACAAGACTGTATTTTATCAAAATTGGGTTATAACTTTTTAATGACTTAACTTATGCCTTGCCGAAGTCGTGCATTTTCATGCTGTGGCTATTAGTTACAAAAGATAAGCGTTTAATCTCAGTTTTTATCACAGCGACATGCTATCTAGAAATTGAGTACAAGTCAATATATTTAAATGCAATGTAAAGTCATTAAAAGTCAATCAATAAGTGATTATTAACAACACAATATTTTTAAATTTCCAAAGCACGGTTTAGAAACGTTTTCATTTTATCAATATAAAGCATAAAAATCAACCTCAACGAAAAGTGTTTGCTGCCCATCCAATAAATTAACAACAGCATCTCTACTTTTATTTAGCTCCGCCCCTGATTCTATTGCCGAACCAAAAACGAATGACAACCAAGAAGCTCCAAAAGGGGGTAATTTATTAATCGCATCACAGTATCTTTTGGTTCAATAGAGTCGATTGAGTAGCAAGCTTTAATGAGTTTTTCGGTAGAATTCAAAAATTTATCTCCACATTTAGTTTTTCGTCACACTGCATATGTCATTTCAGAATAAGGTAAGCTGTT
>QNES01000215.1 GCA_003645255.1 Gammaproteobacteria bacterium | reverse complement strand
GTTAAATATCAGTATGATATTCATATTTGGCGGGTGGTTATTTTATACGATGACTCATTCGACAAAATCATAATGAAACAACTTAGCCCTTTACCAAAGTTTATCCTCCACTTCCTTTTATGGTTGATTCCCGCTTTCTTACTCTGGTGGGTATCCGTCAACGCCATCATCCTACCAGGATTGCGTTCTGTGGTGGGTGAAATGGCGAGTCTTTGGTTCAACCAAGAACAAGTTAAATTATACGATGTCCCTGGTGATAAATGGTTCATTCGTACCAATTTATTAACAAAACAGCAACCAAAAAATCCAAATCTCCACCTCCGTTGGACAGTATTTGTGAAACCGCTATTAATTTACACCATTGGATTTCCTATTCTCTGGGCATGGTTTTTAGCAACGCCACAACGGCGTATTTTTAATCAAATTGTTGGCAATGCCATTATTTTTCTACTCACTGTCATGGCTTTATGGTTGAAAGTGTTTTTTTTAGTCGCAAATGTAGCGGCAAGTGGTGGTGCAGAATATATTTATCGTGCTGGTTTGTTAATACCCGCCCCGATTTATTCTTCATTCCTGTTGAGTTTAATAGCCAATATCCAACTATTGATGAGTTATTTTGCTAGTGGGCTTGCGGTTCCGATAATTTGGTATGCTTTCAATCGTCAATTCATCAAAAAACTTTTAATTCGCAATAAATAGCTGAGTAATTTGGTTCAAGAAATCTGATTTTTGAAAAAATCGGATTTCTCCTGACTTTCAAAAATGTTAAAATATTGTATATGCTTATATAGTTAATGGTTTTAAACACCACCCTACATACACTGTTTTTGCAAATGCTGCCTGACGCGATTCAGATAATTTGAAATCGGCTCATCAGCTTGGCGTGGCAATAAAAAAAGGAGTTTCGCTGCGATAATATAAGGGCGCCGTGTTTCATCGCCAGCCGGGCGTTCTTTAGTCAGAATTTCTTCTAGCAAATAGAGAGCTTGTTCCGGATTGTCGCAATAACGGGGTAGAGTGACTTGTTGCGCGTACCGAGTGCTAAAAAAAGAGATTGATAATAGCGCAAGTGCAACGAAAATGATTATTTTCCAAGGATTAAACGTGCTTTGTTTTGATGTCATATAATAATTCCTAATTACTTCGGAACGAAGTTTCCCAATTTCCAATTCCCAATTATATATTCATGATTACTTTACGCAATTGTTCCCTACAGCGTGGAACCAAATTACTTTTTAATCAAGTTAATCTTACCCTACATGCCGGTCAAAAAGTGGGATTTATTGGAGCCAATGGTTGTGGTAAATCAAGTTTATTAGCTTTGCTACGGGGTGAATTGCATCAAGATGGTGGTGAGGTTAAATTGCCATCTCAATTAACCATTGCTTATGTTGCCCAAACAATTCCCGCGTTTTCAAAACAGGCTATTGAGTATGTTTTAGATGGCGATCAACCATTGCGTCAAATTGAGGAGCATTTAGCGGCGGCGCAGCAAGCGGGTGATGGTATGCGCGAAGCGCGTTTACATGCACAATATGAAGCCATTGATGGTTATACTGCCCGAACCAGAGCTGCACAACTTATGCATGGTTTAGCTTTTGCTACAAGCGAGCATGAAAAACCGGTGAATGAGTTTTCAGGCGGTTGGCGAATGCGATTAAATTTGGCACAAGCCCTGATGTGTCGTTCTGATTTATTATTGTTAGATGAGCCTACCAATCATTTAGATTTGGATGCTGTATTGTGGTTTGAGCAGTGGTTAAAGCGTTATCAGGGCACTTTACTTTTGATTTCCCATGATCGGGATTTTTTGGATAATGTGGTTGATAGTATTGCCCATATTGATCAAAAAACAATCACCTTATATTCTGGCAACGTATCGGCTTATGAACGTCAACGCGCTGCTAAATTAGCGTTACAACAAGCGGCTTATCAAAAACAGCAGCGAGAAATTACCCATCTGCAATCATTCATTAATCGTTTTCGTTATAAGGCAACCAAGGCAAAACAAGCACAAAGTCGCGTTAAAGCTTTAGCGCGTATGGAAAGTATTGCGCCGGCTCATGTTGATTCGCCATTTCATTTTAGTATTCAATCCTCAAACGAGACATCTAACCAATTGATTGACTTAGATAAAGTCAGTATTGGCTATACTGAAACACCTGTTTTGGAAAAAATCACTTTGCGGATTATGCCCGGATCACGTTTAGGATTATTAGGACCCAATGGTGCCGGTAAATCCACTTTAATTAAATTATTCGCAGGGCTACTCAAACCAAAACAGGGAGAATCTACTTTAGGTGAAGGCTTACAAATTGGCTATTTTGCCCAGCACCAATTAGAGCAACTTTGTGATGAAGAAAGCCCTTTACAACATTTGCAGCATATAGATACTCAAGCGACAGAACAATCACTACGACAATTTCTAGGCGGATTTGGTTTTATTGGGGATATGGCATTGGCACCGGTAGCTCCCTTTTCGGGTGGTGAAAAAGCACGTTTAGCTTTAGCCCTATTAATCTGGCAACGCCCTAATGTCTTATTATTAGATGAACCGACGAACCATTTAGACTTAGAAATGCGCCATGCCCTGACTTTAGCCCTCATGGATTATAGTGGTGCATTAGTTATCGTTTCCCATGATCGCCATTTATTACGAACCACAACAGATCAATTATTATTAGTCGCCAATGGGCGTGTGAAAACATTTGAAGGTGATTTGGCAGATTATCGGCAATGGTTATTTGAACATCGTGCAGAACAACGTCAAACCTCTCCTCAAATTCAAACGATAACGCGCTCAGAAAGAAAACGTTTGGATGCCCAACAACGTGAACAACGGCGCCCTTTGCAAAATCGCTTAAAAAAGGTAGAAAAAGAATTAGATAAATTAACTGCTGAAAAAGCGGTATTAGAAAAATTGTTAGCTGATCCAAACACTTACGATAATAATGCCCAGGTAAAAGAATATATACAGCAACAAACAACATTGACGAAGCAATTACAACAGACTGAAGAAAAGTGGCTAGAAATAACTGAAGCGTTAGAAAATTTAGCGTCGTAAAGAATTATTTGGGAGCCAGTCTATTATGTTGCCCTGAGTCGTTACAATTCTTTCAAATTTTATAGCACTTCCACAGCTATTTTGTTTGCGGAAGCTTGATAACTGATCAAGCAAGGAGCATGACCGAAAATTTGCCCGTCGATCTGTAGTTTTACACCCACGTCGTTTGTCACTTTAGTAGTGCTAGGATATTTCCCTATGACAGTTGCTAATTCTACAAAGCAGAGACGGAGGTGAGACTCATTGGGTTGGTAATCAGAATCAATCATTTCATCAAGTGGAATCGAAAAAAGGATATCAATATCTGCTGTGCGATCTTTTATATTCCTTTGTGGATTGCTACGGTCACGCCCCAGTGCTGTTTCAATACTGTTGAACTTCTTTTTGAGTTTATCAGAACTCAGCTCACTTTTCAAGTAGAGAACGGCGTTGAGAAATAAAGACTTAGAAGTCATGTCCACAGGCGTTGTGTAAATTACCCTGCTCAACCAAAGTTTGCCGAATTCAGCGACGAGTTTCGCCATAATCAGTGGAAAATTTTTTGGGGGCTGGATATTACTACCAATAGCAATGAAAAAGCCGTGTTGTATTGTATCAGTGCCTTTAGCGATTACATTCATGATTTTTGTGATTGTAAATAGTTTATTCTATAGATGTTCAGATAAATATTTTGGCTTTAAGACCTGCCAGGTTTTGAAAACCTGGCAAGTCTGATAACTTTTATTTTCCTAAAAAACTATATACAGTTTTTAGCTCCCAGTTTTTCGATTTCTAGACGTAGTTGATCGGTGAGCATCTGTTCTGTTTCGGTATCATGGCTATCTGGTGGCGGTACAATTGGTTTTCCAAAACGGATTTGAAGATGTAGGGGATGTTTTGCTTGAAAAGCAAAAAATTTGGGTATGCGTGCATGAGGCGGATAGATATTGAAGGCTCCATTGATCCGAACCGGTATCAGGGGAACCCCTGTTTGTAAGGACAAATGGGCTGCGCCTCGCCTGAAGGTTCTTAATGCACCATCTCGTGTTCGAGTGCCTTCTGGATGAATGAGAACCGGTCGCCCGGCTTTTAATAAGGCGATTCCTGTTTCCAAGGCTTGCCTGGGATCCCCCTTTCTATCCACCAAGACACCCCGATTCATCTGAACTATTTGACGTGTGATGAACATATCAAAAAGCTCACGTTTGGCAAACGTACATAGTGTTATCTGGTTTTTGGTGGGCAGACACGAGGTGACGAATATCATATCAAAATTAGATTCATGATTAGGGCAAAGAATAAAGGTGCCTTCTGTTGGTAGATTATCAAGTCCTTCAACTTCAAAAGCCCAAAGCCATTTTAATAATTTGCGAATAAGTCGGAAAAACACAATGGCACTTTTTGAGCGCGGCGGTGGAATTTGAAGCGGTATTGATGGTTTTACAGCAACCGGTTGATGTTTATCTAATAATTGTTGAATCAATTGTGCGAGATCGTTAATTGTTTTGCATGCCTGAATCTGTGTGACATCAAGTTTGACATTAAATTCTTGCTGAAAATCGCTCACCAGTTTCACGATACCAAGCGAGTCAATCCCTAAATCGAACATCAGCGCACTATCAGGTCTGATATTGAGAGGTGTGTTTTTTGATTCTACAACTTGGCGAACAATGCGAATTACCTGATGGGTTAGCTCATCTGCTATATCATCCAAGTCAGGTTTGACATGAGTATCATCCGCTTTTTTCAAAAGTGTCTGTAGTAGAACGTTTCGCTGAACCTTGAGCGTTGTAGTGCGAGGAATGTTTTTGACAATATGGATTCGCTGTATTTGCAGGTAAGAAGGAACGCGAGCTGAACGAGCTTTAATTGCATCATCAATGCGTTGCCCCTCGCTAGTGCTCTGCGGAACAATAGCAGCGTGAACTTCTTCTCCGTAACGGGTTGGACTTGGCATACCAAGCACCACCATTTCCAAGATTTCAGGAATATTCCGGTAATGCCATTCAACTGTTTCGGGTGATACATTTTTACCCGCAGATGTCACAATTAACTCTTTGATACGCCCTGTAATTAAGATGAAACCATCCCGATCCAGGTGACCAATATCGCCGGTACGCAGCCATCCCTCTTTCCTGAATATGTCCATTGTCGCTGTGGGATCATGAAAATAGCCTTGCATGTTTGTTGGACCCCGCACCCAAATTTCTCCCTCACCACTTACATTTTGGTTTGCAATACAGACATCAAGCCCAGGAAAAGGTAGCCCGACTGTGCCTACGCGGTTATGTTCAAAGGTATTAATACTGACTGTGCCAGCCGTTTCTGTGAGACCATAGCCCTCAAGAATGTCAAAACCCAATTCTTCCAGTCCATTGCGTACTTCTATCGGTAGTGCTGCCCCCCCGGACATAAGCAAGTTAAGATGACCGCCGAAATGTTCATGCAACTGACGAAACAAAATTTTGCCTGGATTGAAATCAGTTCTAGCGCGTATCAAACGGGTTATCCATCTAGAAGTCTGAATAAAGGCTCGAACCAGGAGCGGCTTATGCTTGATTTGGGAATGAATGTTAGTTAATAATAGTTCAAAAAGACGAGGCGGTCCTGGTAACACAGTTGTATGAGTTGATTTTATGGCTTTCAGCAGGATATCAGCGCGTGATTCTTGAAGAAGCGTGGCGGTCCCGCCACTTTTAATGACCCCTATACAAGTACCTAAACCAAGAACATGGTGAAAGGGAAGTACGCCAAGTAGTTCACTGGAATCAGAAAGCTCAAGACATTGTATAACGCTATCCAAAGCATGAGCGATATTTTTTCGTGATAAAAGCACTCCTTTGGGTTGAGCAGTCGAACCGGAAGTAAAAACAATAGCAGCAATTGTTGGAGCTATATCCCCAGGTCGCGTCACATCAGCCTGTATCT
>QNES01000214.1 GCA_003645255.1 Gammaproteobacteria bacterium | reverse complement strand
TTTTATGATTCTGAACATTTTTTCCCACCCATATTAAGTGCTTTGGTACTTGGTATTTTCTTAATCAATTTTCCCCAAGCTTATCGTCTTGCAGAAGATAAATTTAAACTGCCCTTTAGTAATACATGGCTAACGTCAGATGCTGCACTTTCTTTATTAGGGCTAATTATACTGATTACTGCTGGTAATATTTTTTCATTTTATGTATTGCATATTTTTTACTTGATTAGTTTTTCATTATTTGCTTATGTTTTTTATTCTTGGTTGAAAGGGGCGAATTATAAGCATAGTTATATTTTTATTGGTATTAGTGTCTTGTTTTCTATTTGGGTAGCTAGTCTTATTTGGAAATATGGTTTAAGAAGTCCTTTATTTTTTGAAGAATTAATTTTTTTTGACAGTACCACCACCTATAAAACTTTTAAAGATGTCTTGTTTCATTCTAGTATTATTAATATGATACAAGCTCATAATATCCCCAGTACTGGTTTGGATGGTACGCCTTCTTTTGTCTTTTATTTTGGTAGCCATTGGATTTTTGGTAATCTTGCAAAATTATTGGATATATCACCAATATTGTTTTATAACTTGGCTTTTCCCATTATTTTTACCCCGTTTATGTTTAGTAGTTTATTATTATTGGCTATTAACTTGAAAAAATGGCAAGAAAATTCTAATTTGGGGAATTGGAGTTTAAGGGCAGATTTTAAGTTTTGGCTCATTTTTTTTATCGCTAATATTGGGTTGATATATTATCCGTATGCCCATAATAATATGATTTTACTTTGGTATTTGCATATACATGGTGCTTCTTATTCTTTGGGTTTAACATTGGCATTTCTGCTTTTGGGAATGTTACTCGCTCTTAATCATACTATAACAAATAAAATAGATAATAGTTTTATTTTACTAGTTTTACCTCTTATGCTTGTTTTAATTGGTTTCACTAAATTATCTACCGCTTTACTTATTTTACCACTCCTTTTTTATTTATTTATACGTCTTAAACTGTATAAAAATTTAATGTATAATTTATCTGCTATAATCATTAGCGGAATAAGTATTATTGTTGTGATTATCAGTTTTACGATTGCAAGTCAAGCTACCACTGGTTATAATGCACAATCAGTATCTTTATTTGATCCCTTTAATTTACTTCGTACTTGGATAAAACCAAGTTTATGGTTATTTTTCCTATTTTTTTGTTGTTTTTGGTCAATACTGTTTATAACATTAAGGTTATGGTATGAAAGAAAGATTAATCATGTATCTCACTTAAAAACGTTATTTATTAATAGGCAATTAATTGATGTAGAAATTGTAGTTATTTTATGTGTTGTTGGTTTACTACCGGGTATGTTATTTCACTTACCGCCATATAATCACCCAAATTCCATGACAGTTAATGTCTATTTTTTTGATTTTCAAAACTGGATTGCGCTTGCTTTTCTATTAGCTAGTATGGGTAAATTTCGGAATCTTTTTAAGAAAAAAACATATTTGATGATTCCAGCTATGTTTGGCATTTGTTTTTTTATTTTAAATTATAATTATCAAATCCAAGCGGTGTATAATAGGCAATTGCAATTAAGTCAATTAATAAAGAATAATCCAAATTACTTATCAACGACTGAGGGCAAAATAATTGATTTATTGCGCCAAATAGGTAAAAATATGCCTTTGTCAGAAAAGAAAAAGACGCTGGTTTTTATTCCACAGTCAAATAAGGATTTTTGGAATGCAAAGTTGGAAGAATGTTATGCTGTTCCATTTTCAGTACCGGCTATGACTGGAATGGCTATGTTAGATGGTTTGCCTCCGACTCGTTGCCAACCAAAGGGTGCTTATGGTTATGAAAGTTATGAAAACAATGGAATTAGAACAAAAAAGCAAACAAATACTCAAAATAAGGTTCTTTGTTCCAAAGCTCTTGATAAGGGCTTTTCACAAGTTTTAAGAATAGATAGTATCTATATGAAACCAAGGCTTATTTCCTGCCAGGGAAGAAACTAAGATAGGATTTAAAAAAATGCTATGATAACTAACACGATGCTTTATCTGAAAGTTTAATTTATGCCTATGTACACTATATCTTTATTCTTTTATCAGTTCCTGCTGTCTTAATGCAATGGCACATCACACCTCACGTTTATTGTTAGAACAAACTTATGAATTTTTTTAATCCATTAAAACTTAACTCTGAAAATATATCTTCTCGTTTAGCCTGGGGCATTGTCTCAATTATTGGGCTATTATCTGCTTTTTTTGTTTATTATCAAGCATTTATAAATGATGAAAGAATTTTAGTACTCTTGGATTTTACCTATTTTGTTGAACATGCTTACCGAATCTATTTGGGTGAAATGCCCTATAAGGATTTTGGATTAGCTCTCACGCCTGGCATTTTTTTAATACAAGCGGGGGTATTTAAATTATTTGGGTTAAATGCTCATGCCATTGTATTACACGCTTGTTTTGTCAGCTTTTTCGTTGTATTGTTAAATTTTTATATAATGAATAAGCTACATAAAAATTATGTTATCAACATATCCCTGCTTTTACCCCTTATTTTTACAGGGCAAGCTATCTTTCCCCATGCTTGGTATAATACAGAATCCTTGTTCTTCTGTTTGATTGCTTTGGCTTATCTGTTGAAAGTCTTATATTCTCAAAAAAAAGCATATTGGCAATTTTTCGTTGTTGGGATATTAATTAGTTTGCCATTTTTTATCAAACAAAATGTAGGGATATTTTTTCAATTTTTTATGTTACTCAGCTTATTTTTGGTGAGTCAGTTTTCTAAGAAAGAGTTGTTATTTAAAGAATTTTTATTTATTTTGACAGGGAGTGTTTTAATTCCAGTTATTTTTATTGTCACCCTTTTTATGTCTGGTGCATTGGATGATTTTTATTACCAAGTTTTTCAATTTCCGTCAGAAACCCGAGACCCTATAACCCAAATAGGGGGAATTATAAAAGCTTATTTGAGCTATGAAGCAATCATATCATATGTTGGAGTTATTTTACTATGGTTATTTTTGTGTACTCCTTCTTTATCATATCGAACAAAATCATATATTTTACCTTTATTTGCTCCTATCATATTTTTTATGACTTATTTGGCTTCTTTTCGTTATCCAGATTTATACTTTGCCACACATACTATAACTATATTTTTTACCACTATTGTAGTGATCGTATTTTTTTTTAGTAATACCTATCAGTTTTTAATAAATAAAAGCGGGCAATTATTTTTTATTTTTTTACCTATGGTATTGCTTGTAACATCAATTTCTTTATTTTTATCTTGGATATCTTTCGCCGGATATATTGAAAACATGTATTTTCTCTTAATTGCTACCGTAGCAATTAATACCATTCGATTTTTTCCTAATTTAATGACTTGGAAAATTTTTTATCTCTTTTTTGGGTTATTATTTTCTATTCATTCATTCATTAATCTTCCTATAAATAAAGTTCTACCGTTTTTATTACATGGCATAACTTACGAGGCAACAATAAAAGATAAATTAGAGGGATTAGGCGCAAGTGGTGATTATTTTCCTCAGATGGAAAAACTTTTTCAATTTGCAGACAAACACATAAAAAAGATTGATAAGGTTGTTACTTTACCGGGAGAAGACCCTTTTTATTATGCTACTGGTAGAATTCCGCCTTTAGCTTATGTTCAAGCAAACCCACATACCTTTGTACCACATAATGTCAACTGGTTTCTTCAACAATGTCTGGAAGAAAAAGTAAAATGGATTATTGTTAAAAAACGTCTTCAAAATCAAAATTATATATATATTGATATTACACCTCTTTTGAAACCTAACAAGATTCCTAAATATTATAACTTGTACGCTGATTTGGGGCTATATTATATCTACAAACGAAACCGAGTTCCAGTCTCTAAAAATGGTATTCGTGTAAAAAGTGACTTCCGTAATAATAAATCTGAGTGGACTTGGTTTAAGGATATTAACAGCCCTATTATCAAATAATAACTTATTTCATGGATAACTATGTTAACAAATAACCTGTTTTTGAATTATTTTTGGCGCGTTTTCTTGCTCTTATTGTTTGTTTTAATTTTAGCAAGAACTGCTTGGTTGGATGATCATGCCTATATTACGTTTAGAACCATTGATAATTTTATCAATGGCTACGGTTTAACTTGGAATATTGCAGAAAGAGTCCAAGCTTATACGCATCCTTTATGGATGTTTTTATTATCCTGTTTATATTACTTTACGCAAGAAATTTATTTTACCAGTCTTATTTTTTCAATGGTGATATCAACTTTGGCGGTTTTTCTATTGGCTTTTAAATTGAGCCGTTCATTTTTTGCTTCAATAACCGTTCTCTGTGTTTTAATCCTTTCACAAGCCTTTATGGATTTTTCCACTTCCGGGCTAGAAAATCCATTAAGCCATCTGCTCTTAGCCCTATTCTATCTCATTTATTTTCAATGGGATATCAAAGAGAACAAAGTGACATTCCTGTTAGCATTAGTAGCCTGTCTTGCCATTTTAAATCGCATGGACAGTATTTTAATGTACATTCCTGCCCTTCTTTATATTCTATGGCAAGATTGGCACAAGGCAAAAATAATGATATTCGCTTTTTTGCCATTTGTCGCGTGGGAAATTTTTTCATTAATCTACTACGGCTCTCTTTTCCCCAATACCGCTTATGCAAAACTCAATACAGGTATACCTTCTGTTGAACTGATGCACCAAGGCATTGTTTATCTAAAGGATTCCTTTGTCAGAGACACTTTGACACTGTTTACGATTTTTTTATCCGCATTTTTATTATTCATCACCAAACAATGGAAACTTTTACCCCTATTAGTCGCAAACTTATTGGCTTTATTATATGTAGTGAAAGTCGGCGGAGATTTTATGAGTGGACGTTTTTTCACGCTTATTCTTTTCAATTCGTGCATTATTCTCTCTCAAATCCCTTGGCAAATTTTCACATGTCAATTAATAAAAGGTTTTACCTTAGCTGTCTTAGTCGGCTTAGGTTTTCATGCTGTTTCACCTACCATAGCCAGCAGTCAATTTTCTAATAATCAAGAAGTACCTCCAAATGGAATAGTGGACGAAAGAAGTTTTTATTTCCAAGCAACCGGACTTTTCCGAAATCTAAGAAGTCAAAACCGTCAAGAACTTGTCCATGAATGGGTTAATGAGGGAAAAAAATTAAAAAGTTCAGAACAAAAAGTTGCTATTTTAACAAGTATTGGTTATGCAGGATATTATGCTGGTCCTAAAGTTCTTATAATAGACAAGTTGGGCTTATCAAATGCTTTTTTATCAAGATTGCCTATTAATACTTATGATGATTGGTATAAACACACGGGTAAAAGATGGCGTATAGGTCATTTTTATCGAGAAGCTAAACCTGACTATATTAACAGCGTAAAACAAGGGAAAAACTTAATTCGTGATCCCAAAGAAGCTAAATTATATGATCAGATAGCTCTAATCACACGCGGCAATTTGTTCACTTACGAACGTTGGAAAGCGATTTTGCAGGTTAATTTTAGTTGGTTATTTGGCAATTGAAATACTGTTCTTAATTCTACGGAAACAAGTGAGCATAGGGTGGGTAGAAAATCCACCTATACATACGACCAAAGGCGAATGACAAGCTTTTAGATATTGGCTGTGGACCCGGTGATATTTTACGCTACTTACCAGAAAATGTAGAATATACCGGTTTTGATGCCAGTCACCAGTACATCGAAGCTGCCCAAAAACGTTATGGTAATCGTGCCACTTTTATTTGTGAGCAGGTTAATACCACTAATCTCAAAGAACATTCACATTTTGACATTGTTTTAGCAATAGGTGTTTTGCACCATTTAGACGATGCGGAAACATTGCAACTTTTTAAAATTGCTCATGCTGCCCTTAAAAACGGGGGGCGATTAATTACAATGGATGGTGTTTTTATGGAAAAGCAATCGCCGATTGCCAGATGGATCATTTCCAAAGATCGAG
>QNES01000213.1 GCA_003645255.1 Gammaproteobacteria bacterium | reverse complement strand
GTTGAAAAAAAGTAACCCCAAGTGCAAGCGAGGGGATAAAGGGTTGATACTCCCTAGTCCACAATGTTGAAATGTATACATTTTATGTCCACATGTAGATATTTGTCGATGAAATTGTTATCTGTTGCCTCTGTTCAATTACCCAACTCAGTTAAGTTTATTGATTATGCTGGGATGAATTTGAAAGATTCCAGTTTAGTCGTCGTTTCACAAGAGTCGGCGCAAATATGGATAGGAAGGTAAGCTGATTTATTGTAATGTTGAAGGAGTCGCTTGGCTGAATGATAAACAGCTTGTAACTGTTACAGATAAAATGAAAAAGAAAAAGCAACCTAAACGCTGTGCTAAAAAAGAGCAATCAATACAGATTTTTGAGTTGCCGTAAGGAATGAGAATTAAAGTCACAAACTAAAGCTGTCAGATTTTAAAAATCTGTCAGGTTTGGCTTACCACCAACACAACGAATAGATGAAAAAAATACCGTTATGCCAGAAACATTATTTATTGCTGATTTACATCTTGATTCCAAGAAGCCTTTTTTTATTGAGCTATGTTTAGACTTTTTAGCTGGACGCGCTCGGCAAGCTGATGCTTTATATATTTTAGGTGATCTTTTTGAAGTTTGGTTAGGGGATGATAATGATGAACCCGCTTATAAGCCAGTGCTGGCGGCTTTACATAACTTAACTCAGAGTGGTATCCCTGTCTTTATTATGCACGGCAATCGGGATTTTTTGCTCGGCTCAGATTTTTTGAAAACCACCGGTTGTCAGTTTATTGAAGATCCTTATGTTATGGATTTATATGCGAAACCTACTTTGCTTATGCACGGTGATACGCTTTGTACATTGGATACAGATTATCAATCATTTCGTCGCCAAATGCGTAATCCCAGTTGGCAGCGGCATTTTCTTGAACAGCCCTTGGCGGAGCGGCGCAAACTGGCTACACAAACTCGAACGATTAGTCAAGCTAGGACACAAATGACGACTAAATACATGATGGATGTCACGACAGAAGCAGTCAGGGCAGTTCTTGAAAAATATGGTGTTTACCAATTAATTCATGGGCATATACACCGCCCTGGCATTTATGACGAGTGTATTTATAATAAAATGGCTCTTCGTCGAGTGCTTGGTGAATGGCGTGATGAGGAAGTCATTATACTGAGTTGTCATCCTGAATATTGTCAATTCATTGATTTATTAAAGAATAACGAGTGATTATCTTACTACTATTTATAATAATGACAGCGGTTGTGAAATGGCTTATGATTCCAATCAAGATATTGTGCATGTCCCTTGCCTTAATTATTCAGATAGCACATACTGGGTAGATTTTAAGGTGCGACAGGAAGTGTCATTTATTATAGAACTAATAGATTTTTGTACAGAATTATAATTGTAGGGCGAAGCGACGTGTTCGCCCTCATAACACTTCAATAAATCCGATTTGTGAAAAAAATCGGATTTATACTGATTCTAAAAAATGTTAAAAGACTTGTCCCTACTATATTGACAGAAAATACAGGAGTAAATAATGAAAGCAGGACTAATGATGGTGTTTATTTTCGCCGCGCTAGGCCTTGCGCCGGCAGGATTACGTGCTGAAAATGTGGGGAATATTAAATGTTTGAATTGCCACAAACGAGCCACCCCCAATGTAGTCATGGATTGGAAATTTAGTAAACACAGTAGTGAAGGCATTACCTGTGCACATTGCCACGGACTTGAACACACCTCTTCAAAAGACAGTGAAAAGGCTAAACTGCCGCAACCGTCTACTTGTGCTAAGTGCCATGAGGAGCAAGTCGCCCAATTTCGGCGTGGCAAACACGCTATCAGTTGGGCTGCTATGAAGGCCATGCCCACCACCCACATGTTACCGATGGCATTAACTAAAGGTAGCAGAGGTTGTGGAAGTTGTCATAAGATAGGTGAAAAATCGCCTGAAGAAGTAGCAAAGCTGAAAGCAGAAGGCTCAGGCTATGGTCACGCCGCTTGTGATTCTTGTCACACCCGACATGCTTTTTCTAAAGTTGAAGCCTTGCAACCCCAAGCATGTCAAACTTGCCACATGGGTTTTGATCATCCTCAGTGGGAAATGTATTCCACTTCTAAACACGGTGTGCGTGGTCTGCTAAAACAAAGCGGGGTGTTACCCAAAACCGCCTCAGGTCCGGTATGTCAAACCTGCCACATGCAGGACGGCGACCACGAGGTGCGTACACCATGGGGATATCTAGCAGTGCGTTTGCCATTGCCAGAAGATGAGGAATGGCGTAAGGATCAAACAACCATTCTTCAAGCGTTAGGTGTTTTGGACACAGAAGGCAATCCCACAGCTCGCTTAGAAATTTTCAAAGCCGCTGACGTGGCGCGTTTAACCCAGGAAGCCTTTGACATAGAACGGGAGAAACTTTTAGATACATGTACCCAGTGTCATTCTGAAAGATTTGCTAGTGGTGAACTGGCTAAAGGCGACGAATTAATTAAAAAAGCTGATCACCTGTTGGCAGAAGCCATCCTGATTATTGCAAGCTTGTATCAGGATGGGATTCTTGATAAACCAGAAAGTTATACGAATGCTTTTCCTGACTTGCTGACGTTCCACGATGCACCCCGTCCCATTGAACAAAGGCTGTTCCTTATGCACCTGGAACATCGTATGCGAACTTTTCAGGGTGCTTTCCATGCTAACCCAGATTATGCACTATGGTATGGGTGGAGCAAAATGGTCCAAGATTTGACGGCAATCCAAGAAATGGCTGAAGAACTGCGGGAGAAGGCAAGAAACACAGGAGAACATTGTGAAAAAAGTGACACAGTCACCTATACTGAAGTTGCTAAACCGACGAATCAATCACTTAAGTGAGGAGTAATGATGATGCGTACCTTTATGTTCGTTGTAGTAGCTATATTGGCGGGCGCAGCGAGTGCCGCAGAACGCTCTGCCAGCATGTTGAGTTATGCTTGTGCCGGTTGCCACGGCACAGCAGGAGCGAGTGCCGGTGATAGTCTGCCAATTCTAGCCGGACTACCCAGAGAATATTTATCTAATATCATGCTTCAGTATAAAAATGGAGAACGCTATTCTACGATTATGGGTAGAATTGCACGGGGTTACAGCGATGCGGAAATTGATGCCATGGCCATTTTCTTTGAAAAACAGAAGTGGGTATCGGCTGTTTCTCAACTTGACCCGAAAATGATCGCACGCGGTAAAGAACTTCATGAACAAAAATGTGTCCGATGTCATTTAGGCAATGGACAATATACGGAATACCTCCTGCCCCGTATTGGAGGTCAGTGGTCAGATTATCTAACGATTTATCTGAAAAATGTCAATACATCTGAATTTAAACAACCACAACCTCAGTTGATGAAAGAATCGCTTTCACTCCTGACGGACGAAGAATTGGCAGCACTGGCCCAATTTTATGCGGCTCAACAATAAAGGTGGAGGTTTCTTTATGTCGAATATTACCCGTAGAAACTTTATCAAAGTGATTAGTAGCAGTGTGGCAGTAGCCGGTTTAGCCGGCTTTCATGAGATTGGTCTGGGAAGCAGTTCCGGGCGCGTGGTGGTAGTTGGCGGTGGCTACGGCGGTGCCACAGCAGCCAAGTATTTGCGCCTAATTGATCCAAATATTCATGTTACCCTGATTGAAAAAAATGCGCAATATGTGTCCTGCCCTATGAGCAACGAAGTCATTAGCGGGGTGCGCGATATTAATTCGCTTAAAGTATCTTACAGCACCCTTGGCACACGTTACGGCATTAATGTAGTACAGGCACAGGTAACAGAAATTGATCCGGTCAAGAAAAATGTACGCACTGCCAATGGACAAGATTTTCAGTATGACCGCCTGATCGTATCGCCAGGCATAGATTTTCGCTGGAATGCTATTGATGGCTATGATCGCAATGCTGTGGAAATAATGCCACACGCTTGGCGAGCTGGGCCGCAAACCTTATTATTGCGGCATCAATTAGAAGCGATGAAAGATGGCGGGGTGGTCATTATTGTTGCACCACCAGGCCCTTTTAAGTGCCCCCCTGGTCCTTATGAACGGGCTTCGCTGATTGCCTACTATCTCAAACAACATAAGCCCAGATCTAAAATACTGATTTTGGATTATAAAGATAAGTTTTCCAAACAGGCTTTGTTTGAACAAGGGTGGGCACAACATTATCCTGGTATGATTACCTGGATCGCCGGTTCTATGGACGGTCATGTCAACCGGGTAGCACCGTATAACATGAAGGTATTCACAGATTTTGAAGAATATAAAGGTGATGTGATCAATGTTATTCCACCACAGCAAGCAGGGGAAATTGCTCGCCGTACTGGGTTGGCGGATAAAAGCGGTTGGTGTCCGGTTAATCAAAAAACATTTGAATCCAAGCTTTACAAAGAGGTGCATGTGATTGGTGATGCGAGTATTGCGGGGAAAATGCCTAAATCTGCTTATGCGGCAAATTCTCAGGGCAAGGTGTGCGCCGCTGCGGTTGCAGCCCTGATAAATGGCAAGGTAGTTGAGGAACCTTCTTATATCAATACCTGTTATAGCCTTGTTACGCCCAAGCATGGTATTTCCGTAGCCGCTGTGTACGAATTGAATGATAAAGGGAGAATTGTGGAGATAGAAGAGGCAGGTGACCCTTCCCCAATAGAGGCTTCCCCCTGGCAACGAGAAATGGAAGCCAGGTACGCGCATAGCTTCCTCATTAATATTATGTCGGATACATTTGGCTAGTATCTGAACGGTAATTTTTATGGAAATTACAAGTCTTACTGACTTATTTTTATTAATCTAGGTAATAGGAATATGATTAATATTTAAGATTAATATTTAAATTAAGATTAGTAAATATGAATATACGTCAAAAAATTGGACAATCTCAACGTTGGGTGATCAAAATAGGGAGTGCCTTGCTGACAGATGAGGGACGCGGTTTAAATAAAGCGGCTATTAAAAATTGGGTGGCACAAATGGTAGCCCTACATCAACGCAATGTCGAATTAGTATTAGTGTCTTCTGGTGCGGTTGCAGAAGGTATAAAACGCTTAAAATTTCCAAAACGCCCCACAGCTTTGTACCAATTACAAGCGGCAGCGGCAGTTGGGCAAATGGGTATGATACAAGCTTATGAATCATTTTTTCAAAAACATGCTCTGCACACAGCCCAAATTTTGTTAACCCATGAAGACTTAGTCAATCGCCAACGTTATCTCAATGCTCGTAGTACCCTACGTACCCTTATAAATTTAAATGTCGTGCCGGTCGTTAATGAAAACGACACAGTAGCCATTGAAGAAATTCGCTTTGGTGATAATGACACGTTAGCCGGTTTAGTGGCTAATCTAATAGAAGCCGATGTGTTAGTGATACTCACGGATCAAGCAGGTTTATATGAACGTGATCCTCGGATTGATCCGACGGCGACTTTGATTGAAGAAGGTTATGCAAATGATCCCCGTTTATTTGCTATGGCTGGTGATACTGGTGGTACATTGGGGCGAGGCGGTATGTTGACTAAACTAAGGGCCGCAACTTTAGCGGCTCGTTCCGGGACCGCGACGTTGCTAACATCGGGTTGTATTCCAGATGTATTATTAAAAATTGCCGCTGGGAAAAAGATAGGCACATTATTATTACCCGCCCAAGCACCGCTGGCGGCACGTAAACAATGGCTTGCTTCGCATCTTAAAATGCGTGGTCGTTTATACTTAGATGAAGGGGCGGTTAAGGTATTACGCCATGCTGGTAAAAGTCTATTACCAGTTGGAGTGACTCGTGCTGAAGGTCAATTTGGACGGGGCGAAATGGTTGCTTGCCTTAACCAGGCGGGGCAAAAAGTCGCGTATGGTTTAGTCAATTATAATACCGAGGAAACCTCAAAAATTTTAGGTCATCCTAGTCATCAGATTATAAAAATCCTGGGTTATGTGAACGATCCTGCGTTAGTTCACCGGGATAATTTGGTGTTAGTGTAGTTAATGGTAAAGTTGGAGTCCAAAGTTTTAGCTTTGTCTTATGCAAACCTGAAAGTTTTGAACTCCAACCGGTTGCTTTTACCATTT
>QNES01000212.1 GCA_003645255.1 Gammaproteobacteria bacterium | reverse complement strand
CAGGGCAATCATCCCGTAATCGCTTGGCTTTCTTCACAATCTTGGCTACATATTAAAACTAACGTTGCCACCTATTTTTCTTTGTACGCACGTAAAGGCGGAAAACTGGAGGCGCGTTTATTAGAACAAGCCCGATCAAATCAATCAAAGTAAATATATATCGGTAAAGAAATCCGATTTTTCCAAAAAATAGGATTTCTCGCTACTACAATCGTAACTGATAACTGATTAGGAGATAATTATGATTGAAGTCATTCCACTCAAATATGGTACGATGTTTAAACGTGTTTTCAGTCAGCCTGAGATTTTTAATCAATTTGCTAAAGATGTGCTAGGCATTGAACTAAATATCAGCAAAGTGCATACTGAATATGAGTATCCCGAGCCAGTGGGTTTTGTACGCAGTCGCTATGATCTCTTTGCAGAAGATATCGAAAAGCGAATTATCGTCGAAATTCAGCATGTTAAAGAAGAAGACTTTTTTAACCGTTTTCTTTATTACCACCTGATCAGCTTGGTAGAACAGGTCGCAGGTTTTGAGGAATACGATTTTAAGCGCACGGTTTACACCATTATCGTCTTAACCAGTGTACCGCGTGATGATAGCGTCAATTTCAGTTGCGCGATTAGCGATATGAGTCCAACAGACGAATGGGGAAACAAAGTGTCTGTTTATCCCCATCGCCTTGTCTTTCTTTCCCCACGGAAGGTTAATGAAAAAACGCCGTCTGCGATACGCAAATGGCTTGACTTTATTGACGATTCATTAGATGGAAAAATAGAAGAAAGCCGCTATAGCGAAAAACTATTTCAAGGGATGATCGAAGATATTCGTAAACGGACAATTGATCCCGCTCTTTTGGAAAAAATTAAGGATGAAGCAGCTTGGGAAAAGGCGAAAGCCCGTTTTGCGGAAGAAGGATGGATGGATGGTCAGAAAATGGGACGGGATGAAGGGCTGAAAGAAGGATGGGAAAAAGGACTGGAGAAAGGACGGAATGAAGGACGGAATGAAGGACGGGATGAAGGGGCATTGGCTCAACAACGTCAAACGATCATTGCTGCCAAACAAATGGGTATGGAAATCGCTGCGATTGCCACATTGGTAGGATTAACAGAAACTGAAATACAGGAGATATTGAATCATGTGTCTCAAGCGGAAGGGTAATTTTATACACGGGAGCCTCACGGTGTAAAGTATATAAGGGCAGTTATGAAAAAAAATCCGATTTTTCTAAAAAATCGGATTTCTCAGGTTAAAAGAAATTTGGTATCTTATCAAAATTTAGAGGTAGGGTGGATTGGAGCTTCGCTGCAACCCACCACTTTTCAACGGAACGGTGGGTTGTAATGAAATTCCTACCCACCCTACATTTCTGACTCCATTGATTTTTCATAACAGGAGAAACTGACATGTCAGCGACTTATGATGAAGACCTTTATACCTGGTCATTAGAACAGGCAATCCTATTGCGGACACGTAAGTTTGATCAGATTGACCTTGAACACATTATTGAGGAGATAGAAGATATGAGCAAATCTGAAAAGCGTGCATTACAATCTTTTTTAGAAACACTGCTTATGCACTTGTTGAAATGGCAATTTCAACCAGCCTATCAAGGTCGAAGCTGGAAATTTACGATTATTGAACAGCGCAAACGCATCGAAAGCCATTTACAAGAAAATCCCGGTTTGAGAAGTAAATTGCCTGAATTGGTTGAAAAGGCTTATGGTTATGCAGTGACAGGTGCAGTTCGTGAAACTGGACTTGCTGTTAAGGTTTTTCCACAAGAATGTCCATGGTTGTATAAGCAGTTTACCAACCCAGACTTTTGGCCAGAGAGTTGATATATTTGGAATAATTTTCCTCTAAACCTTTAAATTATTTAACACATGGCGAACACACAAGTTCGCCCCTACACCACGTTTCCCACATTTTCCGATATTCCGCTTCTAAACAAGCAGTGAAATTAACATAATCCATCAGAGGAGAAGCGAGCATTCTTTCACGCATACTTGCCCGTAATTGTTGTAAATAGTCAGTGTCACTGGCAAGTTTAACGCAAATATCCACATATTGTTCAGGGGTATAAGCAATTAGTTCGGTTAAACCGAGGGCGGATAAAATACTTAATCCCATTCGCGAACTATGAGTTTCCCCAACTAAGGTAACTACCGGGATTCCCATCCATAATGCTTCACAAGTCGTTGTGCCACCATTAAAAGGGGAAGGATCAAGTCCAATATCCACTTTCCAATAGCTTTTTAAGTACGCAGGTGCAGGTTCAAACATTTCAAAAAAAAGTCTATCTGGAGCGATACCCCATTGTGCAAATTGTTCCTTTAATGCTTCTCGTATCGGTTCATCAGATAAGGCTATCGTTTTAAGAAGCAACTTTGAACCACTGACTGTATTTAACACTTCTGCCCAAAGTGCTAAAATATTATGATTCATTTTTGGAGCATGATTAAATGAACTGAAAGTGATAGTATCCTGTTCAAGACAAGGTAATTCACTCACGGGCGGTGTGTCATCTATGGGACGATAGCAATAATAACCAGGTATTCTAATTAGGGACTCTGAAGAAAAGGACTCACTCGTTTCTTGAGGATCGCGATAAGCGTCTGTAATCCGATAATCAATAGCCGTTAATCCGGTGGTGTTAGGATAACCCAAATAGCTAACTTGTACAGGTGCCGGTTTCATCGCAAAAACCAAGAGCCTGTTTCCAGAAGTATGCCCTGCCAAATCAACTAAAATATCAATCTGATCCGCTCTGATTTTATCAGCGAGCTTATCATCCGATAACTTAACACAGTCAACCCAGTCATCAGCATACTCTTGCAATTGCCGAGTCATTTTATCAAAATGACTATTGTTGTAATAACAGACTATTTCAAACTGTTCATGATTATGATGAGCTAAGATTTCCCTTATAAAAAAAGCCACAGAATGTTGTCTAAAATCAGCCGAGACATAGCCAATCTTTAACCGACGTTGTGGTTTACGATCATTAAGATGAGGTGAAATGGAAGCCGCTAAAGGAAGGGCATGTTGTTCATTGAAGCGTTGGTGCTCCGAAAATATCGCCGCTTGATCATAGTTAGGGGAATAATTGATTGTGAATAAAAAAGTATCGTGGACTTTCCAGTTAGTGGGTTCTATTTCTAAAGCCCGCTTGTAATGCGTAATGCCTTCATCAATCATGCCCTTACTTTTAAATAGATCGCCTATAGAAAAATGGGCTGTGACATCATTAGGCTTGAAAGAAAGCACCGTTTGGAAACAGGCTTCTGCTTTTTCAAATTCTTTTTGCTCTGTGAATATGACACCCAGATTATTATGTGCATCAATATAGTCAGGCTTTAAAGCCACCGCCTGTTGGAAACCAGCAATCGCTTCCGTCATTTTCCCTAACATTTTGAGCGCGACTCCTAAACCATTGTGGGCTTGCACATAATTCGGATTTAAAGCAATTGCTTTTTCATAACAGACAACCGCTTCGCTAAATTCATTTTGTGCGCTAAGCGCATTGCCCCAATTGTTGTATGCATCGGCATGGTTAGGATTAATAGACAAGGCTTTCTTGTAACAGGTAATTGCTTCGGCAAATTGCTTTTCTCCATTCAATATAATGCCCACGTTATAATACGCCTGAGCAAAATTCTTTTTCAAAGCAATTGCCGTTTGGAAACACTCTTTCGCTTCTTTAAATTTACCTTGTTGCCCTAATGCAATTCCTAAATCATTTTGCATCTCAGCATGATTGGGATTAAGTGACAGAGCGCGTTGTAAATAAGTAATGGCTTCGGCTAATCTTCCCCGACTATTCAGGGCAGAACCAAGCCCTTTATAAAAATCCAAAGCCTTGTTATGATGTGGATGCTTTTGCAAGATTTGATAATACAAAGCTTCTGCTTGTTGCCACTCACCCACTTTTTGGTATTGTTGAGCCTGTTGAAGCGCCTGAGAAATTTTAAAAACTTGTTTTGGATTTTTAGAACCCTGTTGCTTTTTTTGAGCCGTTTTTTTCTTTTTAGACATTATTTTTTTTAGACATTGTTTTTGAAAACGTATTTTAAAAATGATAACATATCATAGCATTTTTTAACTCAAATCAAAAAGGAAACACTATGGAGAAATTTTTCAACACTGCCGGGGCTTGTGTTCCTGAAAAACATTATATGATTGCCCTTGATTTCAGCAAATTCACCAAATTGATTAAGACTGAACGTTATTTTCTTCTACATGCGCCTCGCCAGACAGGTAAAACAACTCTCATGTTGCAATTGATGGAACATCTGAATCAGGAAGGGGAATACATTACTTTGTATGTGAATGTGGAAGCGGCTCAACCACTGCGTAATGACATTGAGGCAGTCAATGAATTAATCATTAGCGAATTTGAAGCCAATGCAGGTGCTTATTTGCGGAAAGAGTGGCAGCCTCAAGAAGACTGTTTTAAAATCCGTTCCATGTCAAGGGGGATCAGTCACTTTTTATCTTGTTGGTGTCTTCAATTACCCAAACCCTTGGTTATATTGATAGATGAAGTCGATGCATTAATTGGAGATGGGTTGATTTCGGTATTGCGACAACTACGGGGAGGTTATACTAAACGCCCTCGTGCTTTTCCCCATGCTTTATGCTTAATCGGTTTACGCGACATTCGCGATTATCGGATTTATTCCGATGCTTCAAAGCGTTATATCGTTGGTGGTTCCGCATTTAATATTAAGGAAAAATCCATTCGTTTGAATGATTTTACCCTCGAACAAGTAAAAGAATTATATGCCCAACACACTCAAGCAACGGCTCAAAAGTTTACCCACCATGCATTGCAACATATTTTTGACTTGACTCGTGGACAGCCCTGGTTAGTAAATGCCTTCGGGCGAGAATTATGTTTTGAAGAACAGGCAATTGACTGGAAACAAACCGTTCACAAAGCAGATATCGATAAAGTCGCCGAAATTTTAATTAGACGACGTGATGTGCATTTAGATCAATTAGCGGATAAGTTGACGGAGCCAAGAGTCGCACAGATTATTGAATCCATTTTGATTGGGGAAAGGGCTAAACAAGAAGAATTTGACGACAATTTTCATGAAGATCAGCAATACTTAATTGATTTAGGGTTAGTGCGCGTCGGAACTTATGGGTTAGAAATTGCAAACCCGATTTATCGTGATATTATTCCCCGTGAATTGACAGCTTATCAGCAAAATATGCTGGGAATTGATCCACAATGGTATATCAAAGCCGATGGCAAATTGGATATTCAGAAAGTTTTAACGGAGTATATCAAGTTTTATAAGCGAAACCATGAATTGGTTACGAAACGCCGCACTTATACAGAAGCCGCTCACCATTTATTATTAGTAGCTTGGTTACAACGGATTGTCAATAGTGGTGGGCGTGTCAATCATGAATATGCGGTGGGTTTAGGGCGTTTAGATTTATGTATTGAATTTGCAGATGAGCAATTTGCCCTTGAATTGAAATTGAATCGCAAAGAAGCATTGAGCGAAGGTAAAGAGCAACTGGCTAATTATTTACATCGGCTCAGTTTGGAGCAAGGTTGGTTAGTGATTTTCAGTCGGGCAAAAGTTTCTGATTGGGATGCCGTCGGGAAACGGGAATGGGTGGAAGAAGAGGGAAAGAGAATTGAAGTGATTTGGTTGTAACGTCAAAGAAATCCGATTTTTTGAATAACTGATTAGGAGATAACTATGATTGAAGTCATTCCGCTCAAATATGGCACGATGTTTAAACGTGTTTTCAATCAGCCTGATATTTTTAATCAGTCTTTTATGGTTACCCACCCTACCTAAAAGTTTAAATTATGCCCGCGTGCAGTATAAACTCCAAATTAGGAAAAAAGCTATAAGCGTGAAACCCACCCATCTTTTCCAAACCTAACGAATACAAATTATGTCAATAAGATTACCTTATGGTATTAGCAATTTTAGCCAACTGGTAAGCGAGAATTATTATTACGTTGATCGCACGGCTTATATTGAAAAGCTAGAACAAGCCAATGAACCTTATATATTTTTTTTACGTCCACGCCGCTTTGGTAAAAGCTTGTTTATCTCTAT
>QNES01000211.1 GCA_003645255.1 Gammaproteobacteria bacterium | reverse complement strand
TTGGGAAAATTCAGCCTCTCCATTGCTAACTTTTTGAAAACATTGACTTTTGGTGATTTTTTTACCAACGATCCAAAATGCTTGTAATTCATCATCGGATTGGTAGAGAATGTGTTTTTTCATGGAAATTGGATAATTTAAACGGTTTCTGAACGGTTTTTGAACACTGCTACTTCAATAATTTGTTTGATAAAATAATGCAAATTTCTCGCTTTTTTAAATCATTCCAGTTTTTACAATGCTCGCAATACCAAGATTTAGCACGATTAGCAGAACTTGATAACAGCATAAAATCTTTTGGTTTAAGTTCTCCTTTCCTATCCCCGTCTACTTCAAATGGCACTCTATGATCAATCTGTAAATCCTTTTCAGCCATTTCTTCTAGATAAATAAAACATTTGCATCCATACTCTGAAATAAGCTCCTTTTTGATTGTTTTTGATAACCCGGTTCTTCCTGATAGCTTTGAAAATCTAGCCTGGTTAGGCTCACCAAATTTATAGGCTGCTATCTTTCTACCATTACTATCAGTAACTTTAAATGTTTCTATTGGTATTCCATGTTCTTTAACGTCTCTAACCGCTCTTGGAGGGTGATTGTAACCGTAGATGTTTTTTAATTCTTCGGTTGTAATAAACCCATTTTTAAGGATATGCTCAATAACCGTTTTTGGACGTTTTGCAGTTACTGATACCAGTCGTTCTATAAATTCTTTTGGGTAGTCAGGCATGGTTACTTTCAAATATATTCAATTGTTTAGCTTCATTGTTTCGTTGGTTTTTATTAAGACGGTTTTGCAAGGCTGGAGATAGATAAAGTGATTCATAAGTTATTTCATTCTTGCCTAATAGAGTCGCTTGTGTCGATCTACCTACCATTATTTCAAGATGTTTTAGTTCCAACTGATTTGGCAACTTTTTTCCGTAGGTTTTATGACCCGTTTTGCCGTCGTAACTGATAATGTATGATATATTTTTATCATTTAGTTCGCCCAGATATTCTATAAATTCTTGATAATGAATGCCACTGTAATATCTTAAATCTCTATTGCCACAGACACCCTGATAAGGTGGGTCCATATAAACTAAGTCGTTTTCCGACAACTCTTTTAAGAATAAACGATAATCATAAGCACTCAATTTTGCTTTGCCCTTTAATAAAGATGATACGCCATATATATTTTTCTTCATAGTTTGTGGCATGGTACCTTTTCGTCTTTTATCAGGGCTTTGATTAAAACAGCCATCCTTATTATATCGAACCGCCCCCTTGGCGCACCTAGCTAATAAATATAAAAATAGTCGGCAATCGTTGGTTCTATTAAATTCTTCCCGGATAGTATAGTAATGTTTTATGCTGTCTTTGTGTTGTGCATTCCAGATTTTTTCATAAAAATTGGCTATTTCGCAGGGCTGTTCAATAATAAGTTTTAGCAATTCCAACAAAGGTTTATTTAGCTCATTAATAATAAATGCATTTGTGTACCCTTCATAAGCAGCCGCAACACTAATAGCCGCTGTACCGGCAAAAGGTTCTATGAGTTTGCCGACATCGGATGGAAAATATTTAAGAATGGTAGATGCCAGGTTTCTTTTGCTTCCCTGATACTGAATTGGATGTGGTAATTTCATATTTTTAGATATAGCGTTTTTTGTTTGGGTGAGATACAAAAAAAGGGCAACCAGTCAGTCTTGCCCCTACAAAAGATGTACTTCACTCAAAACGGAAATGCTATATGTAGGTATGAAGAAATCCGATTTTTTGAAAAAATCGGATTTCTATCTAGGTGTTGATTTACCATACTGCTGAACACCGTCATTTATATCAACGATAAGATCATAAATTGGACCTAGCATCGATAGCACTACCCAACCTAGTAATAAGCCTAATATAATTGTCATGGTTGGTTCAATCATGGTTTGGAGTTTGTCAATGGATTCTTTTACATCACGTTCATAAAAGTAGCTTACATTACTTAATGCTGTATCTAATTCACCTGTGCTTTCGCCAATGGATACCATGCGTACTACTAATGGTGGAAATAAATGCACCCGTTCAAAACTTTCACTTATCGTCATGCCATCGACAATATTGTCGTGTACTTGTTGTAAAGCTTTTTCAATCATTAAGTTCCCCGCTAACTTCTGAGTGATTTTTAAGCTGTTTAGTACAGTAATTCCCGCACCATATAGCAATGCAAAAAAAGTCGCAAAGCGTGTTAAAATTAATTTTTCCAGTATGGGACCTATTACCCAGATTCGTAGTTTTAAACGATCAATATTTAAATGAAAACGGGGGCTGACTTGCATAGCTATTTTAAGGCATAAAAATATCAATACCGGGGTTATAATAATCAAATACCAATATTTAGTTAAAAAATTGGAAAAACCAATCAGAATTTGAGTATGTAATGGCAATTTGCCGCCGACATCTTGAATGAATGCCGTTAATTGAGGTACTAGATATATCATGATAAAAAACATGGCACCAAAAATAACTGTTCCCATAAAGGCGGGATACATTAATAGCTTTTTAGTTTTGGCAATCATTTCATCATGCCATTTTAAGGTGTCGGTTAAGTGTTTAAATACTGTACTTAAATTACCCGTTTCTTCCCCTGTCTGAATCAGAGTGATAAAGATTTGATCAAAAATATCTGGAAACTCAACCATCGCTTCAGATAAACGCACTCCCCCTTCGATATTTTCTACTAAACTGGATATGACTTCACGAAAGCGTGATTGGGCGAGACTATCACGCAAGTCGCTTAAACCATCTATTAAGGGAACGCCAGCACGGATTAAATTTTCCATCTGGAAACAAAAGGTGATTAATTCCCTGCGAGTGACTTTTGCTACGTGAAAATGGAGCGATTTTTTAGTATGGCAATGGATTAAATCCAATCCCATACCTTCTAAACGTGCTTCTAAGTCATTGATATTATTGGCATTTATTTGCCCTTGGACTCTTATTCCGGTGGCATCTATGGCTTTATAAAAAAATTGTTGGGACATTTTTATGTGAATTAAGAAATACTATTTTTTCAAAAAATGGTGTTTTTAGAACCGATTTAATACACTGATGCCACCCCTTCTGGACGACGCTTAAAGCGTTTATAACTCCATTGATATTGTGTCGGATTTTTTCGCACACATTTTTCTATGCCTTGATTGAGGGCGGATACAGACATTTCTAAATTATCAGTTGCCATTTTAGCAGGTGCTTGTAAAAAATGGATATGAAAACCTGCTTGAGTTGATAAACGTTCTGCAAAGGTAAAAATCACTGTTGCTCCAGTTTTACGGGCTAATCGGGAGACTAATACCATTGTATAGGTTTGCACTTCAAAAAAAGGGACAAAAATACCACTACCGGTTTCGCTAGGCACTTGATCTGGCAAAATGCCGACGATTTGTCCCCGGCGCAATGCATAATATAATGCGCGTACTCCGGTTTTATCTGTTGCTACAAAGCGTCCACCAGTACGTGTACGGGCGGCATGAATTAAATCATGTAAACCTTGTAATTTAGGGGGACGGTATAGGGCAGTGAGGGGGTAATGTGCGGAGGCATATAGTCCTGCCAGTTCCCAAGCACCTAAATGGGGTGTTAGGAGTATTACGCCTTTACCTTTTTGCAGGGCTTGTTGTAAATAAGTTTCGCCACTGACTTTTTGGACCAATCTTAATACGCGATCATTTTGCCATAACCATAATGCGCCTAATTCGCTGAAGGTTTTGCAGGTTTCAATTAAACTTTTTTTAACTAACCTTTTTTGGGTAGTGGGGGATAGTTGGGGGAAACATAAGTGTATATTAGTATGAGTGACTTGAGTGATGCGTAGTGTTTGCCATGATCCCATTATTTGCCCTAACCGAGTCGCTATACTATATATTATAGGTAAGGGCAATAGAGCTAATAAATGTAATAATCCTTTGATTAACGCGCATTTAATTATCTTTCTTATTCCTCCTTTTCCCTATTTTTTGCCCTATTTTTAGCAACAACAAAACTGGGAAAGCTCCGTGCATGAATAAATCAAAAATATCAATAGGGCGACTTAAAGTGCCTTGTAATAACATCCGGATTTTTTCAATCAAATGAGGTTCCGGAATAAATGGTGCTAAACCTAAAGTTAATGATCCTAAAATAAGTAGCTCCCAAGGTAGTTTTTCTAGCCAACGCATATTAGTTGTTAGTTATCAGTTATCAGTGTCGTAGGGTGGGCAAGTGTTTTTTTGCCCACCATCATTGGTGAGTGAGGTGGGCAAAAAAAAGACCTTGCCCACCCTACATTTTGACTTTAAGACCGGCAGGTCTGATTCCCTATGCGCCGTGTCGATTCCAATATACCCTAATTGGTACTAACTTTGCATATTTTCAACTGAAACAAGTTGTTCTATTGATAATAAACTGCTTATTTTTCAAAGAGATAGCTTATTATTTCCCTATTATTTTAAAGGAGAAATACCATGTTGAAAAATTATATTCCTTTATGTATGCTTATTATCTGTTCTGCCCTTCAGGCGGAAGTGGTTCTTGATGGTTCTTTAGGACCTCGTGGTGCTTTACCCGGTCCAGATTATCTGATTGGTGCTGATTTAGGGCAACAGCGCGGTGCCAATTTATTTCATAGTTTTGACACTTTTAATATTAATACTTTTGAAAGTGCTACCTTTTCAGGTCCCGATAATATTCATAATGTGATCAGTCGTGTCACGGGCGGCAATCCTTCAAATATTGATGGCTTGTTCCGTTCTACTATTAGCGGGGCTAATGCTTATTTATTGAATCCTGCCGGTATTCTGTTTGGGCAAAATGCACAATTAGATGTTCAGGGCAGTTTTCATGCTAGCACTGCTGATGCTTTACATTTTCAGGATGGTAGCAAATTTAGTGCGAGTCATCCCGAACAAAGCGGTTTGACAGTGGCACCGCCGGCAGCTTTTGGTTTTCTGACTGAGTCACCTGCACGGATCGCTATTGATGGCAGTGATTTATTTGTTCCTGCCGGTCAAACGTTATCCTTTATTGGGGGGCAAATCGACATTAATAATGCTTCAATCGCTGCTCCTGCCGGTCAACTTAATTTGGTTAGTATAGCACAATCAGGGAATGTTATTCCACGTTATGAAGATTTGCCTGCGATTAAAGCCCTGGGCAATATCACCTTACACGATTCTATCGTCACGAGTAGTGGCGGTGGTGGGATTTATATTCGGGGGGGACGCTTTGAATTGCATAATAGCACCGTTGTAGTACATACACAAGGTGCACAGGATGGTACCGGTATTGATATTCAAGCTAATGAGCTACTTGCTAATCAGGGCGGACAAATTGCTAGTCATACGTTTGGGAGTGGAAAAGGGGGAGGTATCAGAATGAGGGTAATTGGCACCACTGAGTTTACTGAGCTGAATAGCGATGGAAATGCCAGTGGCGTTTTTGCCGATTCAAAAGGCAGCGGCGATGCCGGCGATGTGATATTAGAGGTTGGCGAGTTAAAGGTAACGGAAGGCGCATGGATGGGTTCGGAAAGTTACAACTCTGGTGATGGAGGGCATTTCATTATTCGGGCTAAAGATTTGACTTTTTTAAATGGCGGGCAAATCGGTACTGCTACTTATGGTAGTGGGCAAGGGGGCTATATCGATGTTAAAGTAGCAAAGGGTATCATTCTCTCTGGTGAATATAAAGGGATGTATAATAGTGCTATTCTTTCGTATTCATTCAGTGAAGATGATAATGCCGGTAACGCTGGTAATATAGTGTTAGAAGCTAACGCATTAAGTCTCAAAAAGGGTGCACAAATCAGTGCTGCCAGCTTTGGAGCCGGGCAAGGTGGTCATATTACCCTTAAAGTCAATGGCTTAGTCAGTTTGTCTGGTGAAAGTAGCCTTCGTCAGGGTAGTTTAATTGGCGCAAGTGCAGAAGGTCAGATTGAAAATGCTGGCAATGGCGGCACAATTGTCTTAGAAGCCAAGCAATTACTGAGCACAGATGGAGGGCAAATAACGGCGAGTACCTTTGGACCTGGTGATGCGGGTAAAGTCTTTATTAAAGTCGCTGATAGTATTAGCATTTCTGGTACTGATAGTCGTAAAGATAATGATGGTGG
>QNES01000210.1 GCA_003645255.1 Gammaproteobacteria bacterium | reverse complement strand
TGATTTTTCATTAAACAGTACGCATAAGTGTTAGTTACTGGATAGATATATTTCGCGTAAAGTTTAAGGAAATATGGGTAATTACGTTCTTAAAAAAATAGGTTTTCACCATTATTGCCACAAAGGTTTTAATAAAAAAAGCCCCAAGTCAAACGACTTGAGGCTTTAAGTTGATTTGGAAAATGGATGTGTTTTGAGATTTTACCCTTTTGCCTATCAGTGGTGGGCAACAAAAAGACATTGCCCACCTGTCTTAATTCGCATTTCTTATTGACTATTAGACATATCCATAATTTGTTTTTGCTAATAAAAACAAATAGTTAAATTAATAAAATCATTTTTTTCTAAATAAGTCTATTGAAAAATTTTTAAGCATCCTTATTTATAGAATCAGTATTTTTTATAATGATAATGATTATCAATATAATAATTATCATTTAAAAGTAAGATTGCCCTTGTATTGGATTCCATCAGATTCTTTTTGGATATCCTGGCACAAAAATGCCGTCTGAAATTAATAATGGTTTATCGCTTCAAGAGCAGATCGATATTTTGACTTATGCTCAAACCTTACCTCAAAAGAAATTTTTAAAGCTGATGAATAATAAAATATTACTATCAATGGTTCTTTTAGCGATAACGACGACCAGTATCAATGCTGCCGATACTCTTCCGGGCATTAATAGTGCTGGAGGTGGGAGTATAATGCCATCGGGTAAATTTAAAATGGCCTATAAGTTTATTTCTATGAAAAGAGCAAATTAACTGTTAAACTTCCTACCGGAAAATCTGATAAAACGTTTGCTTATACCGCTGCCGGGACACCAGCTGTCGGTTCTAACACGCCCATGCCCACGCAATTAGGTACTGGTGAAGCTGAATATAAAGCTGAACTTGGTATAACAAAATTCTTTAATGATCTGAGATTAGATGCTCACACGATGTACACATATAGACAAAAAGCGACAAATGATTACGACTTTGGAAACGAATTGGTTTACAATCTATCTATAGTCAAACCTCTTACAAACACCCTCAATTTTGGCATAGAATACAATGGGAAATATAACTCTAAAACCGATATGGGTTCGGATACCAATCCGCAATTGAGAGCAATGCTTCCATTTAAAGCATTTAGTGGTACGGCAGGATACATCACTCCTCAAATACATTATGTACCTTTTGGTAAACCCAAAATACACTTTGATTTTGGCGTATCAATATTGACTCACTACAATCTAAGTGAAGCACAGCCCCTTGAAAAAACTAGATTTGTCATTAGAATGGGCTATCTTTTTTAACTCAATCATACATAAAGAGGAATTATGAAAATATTAAAATTCTTACTGATTTTTATCGTAATTGTAGCAAGTGCTATATTTGTCAAAGTTAAGTTCTTTAATCCTTTTGAACAAGACGTAACGATAAGTAGCACTAAATCAAATGAGAATGACTCTTCAAAAAAGCTAGACAAGATTGTATTAGCTGGACCCTTTGCAACGGTTTCTCATCCGTTGATACACATTGTTAAAAGCGGCGCGTTAAGTGATGTTGCTAAAGAAGTTGAATTTAGATTATGGAGAAATCCAGATCAATTGAGGGCTATCGTTTTAGAGGGTAGTGTTCATTTTGTCGCCGTTCCGACGAATGTTGCTGCGAATTTATATAACAAAAGGCAAAAAATTCAACTGTTGAATGTCTCTATTTGGGGCATTTTGGGCATGATGACTCGTGATGAAAATATCAAAACGCTGGCAGATTTTAAAGGTAAAGAGATTGTCGTGCCATTTCGTTCCGATATGCCTGATATTATGTTAAAAGAGCTTATTAAGGCACAAGGTTTTGATCCGGATAAAGATTTTAAGCTGACTTATGTCAGTAATCCAATCAATGCGATGCAAATGCTCATTTTAAGAAGGGCAGATCATGCACTTTTGGCTGAACCTGCTATTTCTATGGCACTGAGAAAAACCGGCTCATTTCCGCTCAAAGCGATTGCTCCAACGCTATTTAGAAGTGCTGATTTACAAAATGAATGGGCTTCGGCTTTTAATACCGACAATAAAGTGCCGCAAGCGGGTATGGCGGTGCTTGGTGAGGTTGATAACAAGATTATAAATAGATTCAATGTTGAATATAAAAAAGCACTCAATTGGTATAAAAATAATCCGGTTGAAGCTGGCATTGAGACGGCAGATGTTTTACCTATGTTAGATAAAGATGCTATAGCGGATTCTATCAAATATGTCACACTAGACAGTGTCAGTGCAATCCAATCTAAAGAAAAATTAGAATTTTTCTTTGAAGTCTTAAAAAAGAGTGAACCTAAATTAATTGGTGGTAAAATCCCGGATGAAGGATTTTATTATAAAGGTGAACAGTGAAATTCATTTTAAAAATTATTAAAGATTTTCCAGCTTACCTTTGGAGTGGATGGGGAGCATTGGCTTCAATATTTTTATTCATCGCGGTTTGGGATTTAGGCGCACAGCTTTATGGAGAATTAGTACTACCCTCTCCACTTAAAACTTTTGCAACACTTTCTGAAATGTTACAATCTGAAAAAGTTTGGGCTGAGATTATTATTACGACCAAAAGAGCTTTTTTTGGATTTTTGCTATCCGCTGTTATTGGTTCCGTTTTGGGTTTAATTGCTGGACTTTTTGCGACTGCTTCTATGATGAGCAGACCAATTGTCACTATACTCATGGGAATGCCACCGATTGCTTGGATAGTTTTAGCGATGATTTGGTTTGGTATGAGTGATAATACTATCATTTTTACCATTGTTGTTGCCTCTTTTCCTTTGGTATTTGTAGGTGCTTTACAAGGGACACGCACCATTGAGAGTGACTTAAAAGAAATGTGTGATAGTTTCCATCTACCACCTTTGATGAAATTGACTAATTTATATTTTCCGCATATTTTTTCCTATATTTTTCCAGCTTGGGTTTCAGCCCTTGGCATGAGTTGGAAAATAGTGGTTATGGCTGAATTATTGGCATCAAATAATGGAGTTGGTGCAATGTTAGCCAATGCCAGAGCGCAACTTGATACATCAACAGCTTTAGCTTTGGTGGTGGTGATGATTGCTACTTTGATGTTAATTGAGTATGTGGTACTTGAACCGATTAAAAGAGAGGTGGAATTGTGGAGAGATTAAGTTCAAAACAATTTGAAAAAATTAAATGTGCGTCATAATTGTTAATTTATCTTTGTTTCCTCATTTTTCAGGAGTTTTTAGTATTATGAATAAGAACGTTATTTTTACTACATTGATTGGTGTTTCAACATTTACGTTAGCTCAAGCAGAGTCTGCACATCAGCACGGTGTGGCGAATGTAAATATCGCAATTTCAAAACAAGCGTTAGTTATTGAACTGGATACGCCTGCGGATAATGTACTCGGTTTTGAACATGAACCAAGAACTGAACAGCAAAAACAGCACCTAAGTGATACTTTGTTATTGTTAAATCGTGCTGATTCATTGTTTAATATCCCCAGTTCAGCAGAGTGTAAAGTACAGCAGGTAAAAATTGAAAATCCCTTCGCACATGAAGAACATGCCGAAGATGAACATGATGAACATGCAAAAAATACGCATGAAGAACACGAAACCCACAGTGATTTTGAAATTCTTTACACTTATGATTGTCAACATCAGTTAAGCAATATCAATATGGCTGGTTTATTTAAGCATTTTCCCAATTTCATAACGCTGAAAGTACAATGGGTGAATGAAAACAAACAATCAGCAAAAACAGTGACTAAAAAAGATAACCAAGTTAATTTTAATGAGTAATAGCTCTTATGAAAAATCCGGTTATTAAGATTAACAATATTCATTTTCGCTACAATAATCAAACAGCAGATGATGTTCTGCATATTGCTGATTTGCAGGTGTACGAGGGAGAACACTTGTTTATTCAAGGTGCAAGTGGTAGTGGCAAAACCAGCCTGCTTAATCTGATTACCGGAATTAATCAGCCTTACAAGGGTAGTGTGCAAGTGCTGGGGCAATCATTGCAAAATCTGTCTTCCATGCAATGTGACCAATTTCGTGTGGATTTTTTAGGCATTATTTTTCAACAGTTTAATTTGCTGCCCTTTTTATCGGTATTGGAGAATGTACAACTTCCCTGTTGGTTTTCAGCTAAGCGTCGTAGTCTGGCTGGTAATTCCTCTAGCGAAATCAAGCAGACAGCTATGCGTTTACTAACGGAATTATCGCTATCCGATACTTTGTTTAATCAACCAGCAAATACATTGAGCGTCGGTCAACAACAGCGGATTGCCGTGGCACGTGCATTAATTGGGCAACCGAAAATCATTATTGCAGATGAACCAACCTCATCCTTGGACACTGATAATCGGGAACGTTTTTTGGAATTGCTGTTTTTGGAGGCGGACAAACAAAAAAGTACGGTAGTATTTGTTAGTCATGACTCGTATATTGCTCCATATTTTTCTCGCGTGATTGACTTATCACAAATAAATTTGGCAGGATAAGATGAAACTAATCAAAATTGCCTTTAAGAGTGCTTTAAACCGTAAAGTAAGTTTATCTTTAGCAATATTTTCCATTGCCATCAGTATTCTTTTATTGTTAGGTGTTGACACTCTGCGTAAACAGGCAAAGAATAATTTTCTTAACACTATTTCACAGACTGATTTAATCGTTGGTGCTCGCAGCAGCCCAACTAACTTGTTGTTATACAGTGTTTTCCATATTGGCAATGCGACCAATAATGTCAGTTATGCCAGCTACCAAGATATTATTGCAAGTAAAAAAGTAAAATGGTCAGTACCCATTTCGCTGGGGGATTCCCATCGTGGTTTTCGTGTCATGGGAACCAATGGTGATTATTTTCGCTACTATCGCTACGCTAATGGACAAAACTTGGCATTTCAACATGGTACGGCTTTTAGCGGTGTTTATGATGCGGTAGTCGGTATTGACGTTGCTCAGTCGCTCAACTATCAATTAAACGATGAAATAACGTTAAGTCATGGCATTGTTGCCACAAAATATGGTGAACATGCGGATAAACCTTTTCGTATTGTCGGTATTTTGCAAAAAACTGGAACGCCGGTTGACCGAACCGTTATGATTTCCTTGCAAGGTATCGAAGCTATCCATATTGATTGGCAATCAGGTACACGTTCTAGCCTGAGAATCTCCGCCGAACAAGCCCTTAAAATGGGTTTACAACCAAAAAATATTACTGCATTTATGTTGGGCCTTAGTAATAGAATTGAGATTTTTCAGTTAAAACGAAAAATTAATGACTATGCAAAAGAACCATTGTTAGCCATTATGCCCGGCTCAACATTGGCCTATTTATGGCAAACACTGGGGCAATTTGAAAAAATATTGATGGCAATTTCTGCTTTAGTATTACTGGCTGGTTTAATTGGTTTACTCATAGCTTTACTTACCACACTAAATGAACGTCGTCGTGAAATGGCAGTATTGCGAGCAGTCGGGGCACATACCTATCATGTCATTATACTTTTTATGCTAGAAGCCATGCTAGTAGTGATTGTGGGTTGTTTAGTAGGTATCGCCTTGCTGTATGGACTACAAAGCATAATGCAACCGATAATCGCTCAAAACTATGGTATCTATCTTCATGCACAGTGGCCAGATACAATGCAAATAATCTTTCTGGGTTTGGTGCTGATGCTGGCTATGTTGTTAAGTCTCATTCCTGGTGTTATTGCGTATAAACGTTCCCTACAAGATGGTCTTATGGTGAAAATATAAATTATGTTATCTATAAAAAATAACCTGAGCTTCTTTATCTTGCTTATTTTCTTGACAGCCTGTTCTGAAAACAATAATGGCAAATTGGCAAATGGGCTTACAGAAGATGAAATGGCGATAGAAAGCATGTTGACAATCGACTGGGACGACCTGATTCCTGAGCAATATAGCCCAGTAAAAGTCATGATAAAGTATGAACCCGAATTTGAAAGGCTTGAAAAGTTGGGAGATGAGGAATAAGTAGGTGTACAAAAGTATCTTAACATTTTATTTCCGATCCTGTCATAGTCAATTCATAGTCAAATTGATTATCAAAATGTTTTTTTGACTCAAGATTTAAATTAGACTTTTGGGTGAT
>QNES01000209.1 GCA_003645255.1 Gammaproteobacteria bacterium | reverse complement strand
ATTAGACTTGTCCCTTAATAATGCTTTGTAAGTATTTGTAATATAAACAAATTTTATTGGCCGTATTGGGTTTAAGACTCTTTTTAGGTACGCCATTATTGGAATGATTTGTGCAATAATGCAAAATTTATTCGCTAGGTAACATACTGAAATAGATGCCTTTTTTAAAAAAAAAGTCAAAATCACTTATTTATTAACTAGAATATATTGACCAGCTACGCCCACATCTACTCATTTAAAAACTTAATTTCCATAATTTTATAACTTATTGATTTTCAAGTATTTTTAATTTTGTGATCTATATAAGTAGGTCCACAAAAGTCTTTTAACATTTTCTATTTATAAAAATTCGTTAATAATCAATGCTTTAGCATAAAGCAAAAATGTTAAAATATTTATGCGTACCTACTTAAGTATATGAAATATAAAGTATAATTATTTAGGGACAAGTCTATTGATGCCTTGGAATGTGGTGGGAAGAAAATAAAGAACAATATTCCTATCTAAAAGAATTAGTTATTAATTTAGATAATGGTTCTCATATCGAAAGTCACCGCCCCTAATTTATTAAACGAATGGCTCCGTTTTCTGATTTGACGGGTTTAAAAATTTATTGAGTTGATATCCTCCATATCATAGTAAATATAATCCGATTGAACGTTGTTAGAGCGCTTTGGAACAATATTGGAATGGTACCATTTTGAATAACATAGATAAAGCTTTGGAATGGGCCATATATATGAGGTGGAAAGGTCTGTCTCCTATTGTGCATTTTGTTGAGGAGGTTTACGAAAAAGGAACTTAAAGAGTATGCCGAGCGATTTCAACGTTTAGATAAATTACCTAAATGGGATGTAGTTATTGAGCCACAATATGTGTAAGTTATTTTCTGCGGCATCCCTAATTGCTAGTGCATAAACAAAACAATCACCCAGATTCAGCTGATATTTTAATCGTGCTTTTGCTGCTATTTGTGCTTGAAACACATCGGGTGCTACAAAACCGAGGTTGCTATCCAATAAATTTTTCTTCAACTCTAACACCAACACTGGTTCCGACATAAATTATGTCACGTATTGTAGGGGCAGACTGACGTGTATGCCATTATTCAAAAGTATGTTCATGTCCAGGAAAAGTACCCTCTTTCACAGCTTTGATAAAAACTTCAATCGCTGCCTGTATTGAACCCGTTTCTTGCAAGAAATCTTTAGTAAATGAAGGACGCTTGCCAGGAGTAATACCTAACATATCATATAAAACCAATACCTGCCCATCACATTCTACACCCGCGCCTATGCCTATTACTGGAATATCTAATAAAGCAGAAATTTCTTCCGCTAATTTGCATGGAACACATTCAAGAATAAGCAACGAAGCACCTGCCGTTTGTAGAGCCACCGCATCATCACGGATACGTTCTGCACCCCATTGGGTTTTACCTTGCACACGATAACCACCTAGTTGATGGATGGATTGTGGTGTCAAACCTAAATGTGCACAAACAGGAATCCCCCGTTCTGTCAATATCAGCACGCTTTCCACTAACCATGCACCGCCTTCTAATTTAACCATTTGGGCTTGTCCTGATCGCATCAAACGGGTAGCTGATTCTAAGGCTAAATTAGGTGTCGCATAACTCATAAACGGCATATCAACCATTAATAATGCTTGTTGGCAACCACGATGCACTTGCTGGCAATGATAAATCATATCATCAACCGTTACCGGTAAAGTGTTATCATGACCTTGAATAACCATACCCAGCGAATCGCCCACTAATAAAATATCAATGCCCGCCTCGTCCAGTAATTGGGCAAAACTAGCATCATAAGCCGTTAAACAAGTTATTTTTTTACCTTCTTTTTTAAGTTTCTGCAATTGTATTAATGTCATGCTCAATTTCTTATTGGTTAAAGTTTAAACGTTCAGTTTATGAAGTTCCTTAACAACAAAACGCTGTATTAAATCACTAAGCCGTTGTTCATTTGGTAAAACTAAATTGGGAACACAATCATAAAGTGGAAACAAAACAAAAGCCCTTTTGTATAAGCCAGGATGGGGTAAAGTAAGTAGGGGAGTATTTAACTGCTTATTCTCATATAAAAGCATATCCAAGTCTAAAGTTCGAGGTCCCCATCGCTGGATTTGACGGACACGACCTTGTTTATTTTCAATAGCTTGTAATTCATAGAGCAAAGCCAGGGGTGGCAATAAAGTTTTCAGTATAGCAACCGCATTGATATAATCAGGTTGATTTTGTGGTCCTAAAGGAGGGCCACAATATAATGCTGAATGTGTTTCTAAATGGGTGCAAGGCAAAGTGTCAAGTGTCAGCAACGCCTGTTTAACTTGATGAATAGGATGACCCTGATTACTACCCAATCCCACATAAACAGTGCTGTAGGTTGTCATGTCAGTTTATCCGAAAAAACCTGACAGATTTTGAAAACCTGTCAGGTTTATACCACTTTCTACCCAATTTCTAAATCTAACGCTTCCGTTTGCACATTCTTGGGTTTACGTCGTCGTTTTCGTTTTTTATTTGAAGCATGATGGTGTGAAAGTAGATTTTCACGAGAACTGTCGTTACTATTTAAAAAATTTGTCCACCAATCCACATCATTAGCCACTTCCTCTTCACCCGCTTTCGCACGTAATATCAAAAAATCGTAGCCTGCACGAAAACGTGGATGCTCCAACAAACTCAAACTCTTTTTTTTGGCCCTGCGCGGTCGCGTTAAACGCAGTTGTAGCAACCAAATTTCTTGCATTAAGACAGCAATACGTCTCGGTATAGCAACACGCTCTTGCTGCTTTAGTAACATAAGTTTGGCGGCTTCTAACAACACTTCTTGTTGGTTAAAGTTTTTGATCGGTTTATCCGGCAATAAGCGCGATAAAGAAGGCCATAATAAGGCTGCTAATAAAAAAGCTGGGGCAACCGGTTTATTGTCAATTTTCCGTTGATCAGTATCGTATAGTACCTGCTTGATTAACGCTAATGCGATAGGCTCATCTAAACACGCATCGGTATAAGGAAACAATTGTTGAAATAAATTATATTGTCGCAATTGCACAAAGGATTGTATAGCGTGTCCACCTAGAAAAAGTTTGAGTATTTCCTCAAATAAACGTGCTGGTGGAATATCGGTGAGCAAATTCCCTAATTCCTGAATAGGTTCGGCGGTTTGAGGAACAATATTAAAACCCAATTTCGCCGCAAACCGTGCTGCCCGTAACATTCGCACTGGATCTTCTTGATAACGCAACTTGGGATCACCGATTAAACGTATCGTACCCGCGTGTAAATCAGCTATACCATTAGCATAATCAAGTAAGGAAAAATCACTGATATCGTAGTACAGAGCATTGATTGTAAAATCGCGCCGCCACACGTCATCATCAACGGTGCCACCATACACGTTATCACGCACAATGCGCCCTGCTTCCATCACGCCATCACCTCCTTTATCGTGATGAGCACGAAAGGTGGCTACTTCAACAATTTCCTTATTCAAACGCACATGGGCTAATACAAAGCGTCGTCCAATCAAGCGGCAACTGCGAAACAAACTTTTCACTTGTTCGGGAAGCGCATTGGTAACCACATCAAAATCTTTCGGAACACGTCCTAACAGTACGTCGCGTACGGAGCCGCCCACTAAAAACGCTTGAAAACCGGCTTTATTTAATTGGTATAATACATTAAGAGCCGCCTGACTAATATGACGACGCGATAAAGTATGCTCTGGGCGCAGAATACGAGTTGGTATATTATTGATAATATCTTGCACAGGCAAGGTAGCTTGAAAATAAAATTGTAGCGAATTATTGATAAATAAAAAATTTTGGCAACAGTAATGTTGATGCATCAATTGATGCCTTTTCATTCTATCAAAAATTAGATATTAATGTGAAGAATATTTGAATAATTGGTGTAGAATCAATAAAGTCTCAATACGAATAAATATTTGAAAAGTAG
The DNA here is from genome assembly GCA_003645255.1 of Gammaproteobacteria bacterium. Lineage (GTDB taxonomy): Bacteria > Pseudomonadota > Gammaproteobacteria > Beggiatoales > Beggiatoaceae > QNES01. Next base: position 2,181 of record QNES01000209.1, on the reverse strand, counting down.
GATACATTAATTAAATGGGGCAATTTTACCTTAACTCTAATACAGAAAAATACTACATGCATACAATGCTCCTGCAAATATTACTCCGCGAACAAAAAATAGGCTATGTGATTGCTAATCATCACCTCACCGTCCTTGATTATGGTGGGTACCTAACGATGTTTATTGGAACTCAAGACTTTCCGATGCCATCACCGTTACTAGATTTTATTCCAGAATTAAATGGTTGCGAAGACATCTTACAAGACATCCTTGAAGGTGTATTGCCTCGCTTTGAATTAGAAAACATTAATCGAACTTTGCCTAATAATGAGCTTTGTTATCTCAATTTAACCCTTTTACACTATGAGCCCCAGACACCCAATCATACACACCCGCAATTGCTAATCACAATCACTGATCACTCCACTTGGGCACAAACACAACAAACCTTGACTCAACAACGTAATGAGTTAAGTTTACTAAAAAACCGTCTCAACGAAACCAACCAACACCTCGAATTTCTTCTTCAATACTATGTACCACGAGAAGTGGGTAGGGCATTGATGGAAAACAGAATTGTGCCTGAACTGGGAGGCGAAGAACGCGAAATCTCTATATTATTTGCCGATTTACGTAATTACACCAGTATGAGTGAAAAACTCAAGCCCAATGAAACGATTGAAATGTTGCATGTATACTTAGACATAGCAACTTCCGCCATTGCTGAAGCCGGCGGTGTAGTTGTTAATTACATGGGTGATGCAGTGATGGCCATTTTTAATGCCCCAAATGACCAACCCGATCATGCCCATCGTGCTGTACAAGCAGGTTTGACTATCCAAGCCATGTTAGCACTTTATCAAAAAGATCAGACTAAGCAAATTCCTTTGCTATATTTTGGAGTGGGTATTAACACTGGCACCACTATTGTTGGTAATATCGGTGCACAGTGGCATTATCAATATACGGCAGTGGGTGACACTGTCAATGTTGCCTCACGCATCTGTAGCTATGCTCGACCCAATGAGGTATTAATTGGGTCTGATACCTATACTTATATACAGGACTGTGTGACCGCACAAGCTTTGTCACCACTGAAATTTAAAGGTAAACGCCAAGAAATAACGGTTTACCAAGTGACTGCTCTTGCTGAAAATACCTTAATTGAAACCTTAATTGAGACCCTGAAAAAAACTAATTGATTGGTAAATGTTTTCCTAAACTTTAACGCCTTGTTGACGTATATTAGTTAACACCATATCAATACCTAACTTATCAATTATACGCATACCCTTACTGCTCACACGCAACTTGATCCAACGATTCTCATTGGGAATCCAAAAACGATGAATATGTAAATTAGGCAAAAAGCGGCGTTTTGTTTTATTGTTGGCATGAGAAACATTATTACCACTCATTGGACGTTTTCCCGTGACCTGGCATACTTTGGCCATTATAAATTACCTTTAGGGCAGAAGAAATACCACTTTTTCAAATTCACATTTTTCAAAAAATGGTATTTCTTTGACAATGATGGATGTTTGTAATTAAAAAATAGTAAATAAGCAACTAGCAATTCAATCAATAGATTTGTCCGTCAATAAATTTTTAGCTAATTTAGCTAATAAAAACAAATAGTTAAATTCAAAAAAGCCTTATTTTCGGACAACTAAAAAAAACCCCCGCAAGTCAAACTTACGGGGGTTGCTTCAAAATTAAATTCCTGGCAGTGTCCTACTTTCGCATGGGGAGACCCCACACTATCATCGGCGCTAAGTGGTTTCACTTCCGAGTTCGAGATGGATCGGGTGGTTCACACTCGCTATAGCCGCCAGGAAAAGCGGTACGTTAGTAATTACCAAGGTAACTACCAACTAAAAACTTAGGAAACTGATGTTATTACATTTTTAAACTTATTTTTAATCTTAAACACCAAAACTCTTGGGTGTTATAGGGTCAAGCCTCACGGTCAATTAGTACGGGTTAGCTCCATGCATTACTGCACTTCCACATCCCGCCTATCAACGTCGTCGTCTTCAACGGACCTTGAGGACCCTTAAAGGGTCGGGAAATCTAATCTTGAAGGAGGCTTCCCGCTTAGATGCTTTCAGCGGTTATCCCGTCCGTACATAGCTACCCAGCAATACCATTGGCATGATAACTGGAACACCAGAGGTACGTCCACTCCGGTCCTCTCGT
>QNES01000208.1 GCA_003645255.1 Gammaproteobacteria bacterium | reverse complement strand
TAATTCGAGTTGTTGTCCAGATTTGATGGCATTAACGGCGCGTTCCAATAAATCGGTGTATAAATTATAACCAATTTCTTGCATCAAGCCGCTTTGCTCGCTGCCTAGTAATTCACCACCGCCACGAATTTCTAAATCATGAGTCGCCAAAGTGAAACCCATGCCTAATCCTTCCAAAGCTTCAATAGCATTAATGCGTTTTTGGGCATCTTTAGTCATCACTTTACGTTCTGGAATAATGAGATAAGCATAGGCGCGATGATGGGAACGCCCGACACGTCCACGTAATTGGTATAGCTGTGCTAAACCTAATTTGTCGGCGCGATTAATAATAATAGTATTAGCAGTGGGTATGTCAATTCCCGTTTCAATAATGGTGGTACATACCAAGACATTAAAACGGCGATGATAGAAATCCTGCATCACTTTTTCCAGCTCTCGTTCCCGCATTCTACCATGTGCAAATTGTACCCGTGCTTCGGGGACTAACTCTTCCAGCTCCCGCGCCTTGCCCTGAATTGTTTCAATATCATTGTGTAGAAAATATACCTGTCCACCGCGTTTTAATTCACGCAAAAGTGCTTCTGTTATAGTCGCTTTTTGCCATTCCCGAACAAAAGTTTTTACGGCTAAACGACCCGAAGGGGGTGTCGCAATCACCGATAAATCGCGCAAATGAGAAAGTGCCATATTTAAGGAGCGGGGAATCGGTGTCGCAGTCAGAGTCAAGATATCGACTTCTGCTCGTAACGATTTAAAGCGATCCTTTTGTCGGACTCCAAAGCGGTGTTCTTCGTCAATAACAACAAGACCTAAGTTGTTGAATTTAAAGCTTTTATTTAATAATTTGTGGGTTCCGATAATAATATCTACATTTCCGTCAGCGACGGCTGTTGATATTTCCTTTTGTTGTTTTTGGGTGTTAAAGCGTGATAAGGATTCGACTCGTACTGGCCAATCAGCGAAACGGTCTTGGAAAGTTTGATAATGTTGTTGTGCTAACAAGGTAGTCGGAACTAACATGGCGACTTGTTGCCCATCTAGCACCGCTATAAAAGCAGCTCGCATGGCAACTTCGGTTTTACCAAAGCCAACATCACCACATACGAGCCGATCCATGGGGCGATTGGATGTCATATCGTCCAAAACGGCTTCAATGGCATCGACTTGATCTGGCGTTTCTTCAAAGGGGAAAGCCCCCGCAAATGCTTGATAATCATCTTGCGCCATTTTGAAAACATGCCCTTGTCGCGCCGCTCGTCGCGCATAAATGTCTAATAATTCTGTGGCGACATCAGTGGCTTTTTTAACCGCTTTGCGTTTCGCTTTTTCCCATTGCCCTGTGCCTAAACGGTGCAGCGGGGCATGTTCTGGATCCATGCCTGTAAAACGGCTAATTAAATGCAGCGAAGAAACTGGCACATAAAGTTTATCTTGCTTGGCGTATTCAAGTTGTAAGAACTCTGCCTCTATCCCGCCAATTTCTAAGCTGCTTAAACCTTGATAACGCCCCACGCCATGATCTTCGTGGACAACAGGTGCGCCAACGGTTAATTCAGTCAGATCGCGAACAATGCCATCAGTATCACGTTGTATTGTTTTTTTACGCAAGCGACGTTGGGCAACACGTTCACCAAATAATTGGGTTTCGCTGATGACTGCGAGTGAAGAAATTCCGCCTAACTTGAGCTTCTTTGGAATGATTATTTCGGTTTCAAAGAGGGAAAATTGGTTATTTTTATCCTTTTTTGAAAGAGTGGAAATTTCTTCTAATACTAATCCGTGTTCTAACGGCGCAACTGTTAAACATAAAGGCGCGTCATTCTGTAAAAAGGCTTGCCAATTTTCTAGCAAGGTTGGTTTCAAGTCATATTTATTGAATAATTCCAATAAACTTTCCCGTCGCCCGATGGTCTCCGCCACAATGAGTACACGCCCTTGAAATGCCGCTAAAAATTGGGTAAAAGTCGCTAATGGTTGTGAACTACGCGCATCGACTGACAAATTAGGGGGAGGCTGGGTAGAAAAATTAATGCCACCGGATTTATCAGTTTTGTCTTGATTAAGATGAATATGTGGATAGGCACGAATTGATGCAAATACTTGATTTGCCTGTAGAAATAATTTGGTAGGGGATAAAATGGGGCGCTCTATATCATGGCATAATGACTCATAACGCTCACCGATTTCTTGCCAAAATTGCTCGGCGGTTTCTAAGACACCTTCTAAAGTAATAAGAACACTGTTTGTTGGTAAATAATCAAATAGAATATGGGTTTGCTTAAAAAATAGCGGTAAATAATATTCAATGCCTGCGGGGGCTAACCCACTACTAACGGCTTGATAAACGGGGCATTCAATAGGATTCGCCCCCCATTCAGTGCGCCATTGCTGGCGAAATTGGAGAATAGATTCGTCGTGTAAAGGAAATTCACGCGCAGGGAGAAAACGAATTTCTTTGACACTTTTTTGAGAGCATTGTGTTTCGGGATCAAACTGGCGAATATTATCAACTTCATCATCAAGCAAATCAATACGATAGGGGCAAATCGTCCCCATGGGAAATAAATCAAATAGGCTCCCTCGTATTGCAAATTCGCCATGTTCTACCACTTGTTCCACACGGCGATAGCCACTGTGTTCGAGTTGTTGGCGTAATTTTTCTGGATTTAAACGTTGCCCTGTGGTAACTAATAAACTATTGGTTCTAACATAATCAGTCGGCGCAAGCCGGTGCATCAATGTAGAAATCGGTAAGACTAAGACACCATATTGCATATCAGGCAAGTGATACAACGTCGTTAGTCTATCGGAAATAATATCTTGATGCGGAGAAAATACGTCGTAGGGCAAAGTTTCCCAATCTGGAAAACTAAATAAAGGTAAATCCGCAGGGGCATAAAATTGAATATCTTCAGTAAGACGTTGCGCTGAAAACGAATCGGGGGTGATCACAATCAGCGGTGCTTGCTTTGCTACACGGCTTATGACTAAACCTGGGCTACTACCATAAAGATGCCCCCAATCTAGGCGTTGCTTAGGCTTACAATTTAAAGTAGGATGTAAAGGGCTGAGATAATGGTTCATTTTTTAAGTTTATTCCTCTATTCCCGTGCGTGTTCCAGTTTTTTAAACCTGCCATGTTTGGCTTGAAAGTTTTGGAAGTTATTAAAATCTCATTGACTTATGTATAACGATGAGCAACAGGCAAGGTAAAATAAAATCGACTACCTTTTCCTTCTTGGGTTTCTACTCCAATTTGTCCATTAAGTTTTTCTACAATTTGTTGTACTATTGATAAACCTAAACCATGCCCTTCAGCACTGTCGCCGTGTAAGCGAGTAAATGGGGTAAATAGTTTGTTTTTTGCCTCTGGTGTGAGTCCTGTACCGTTGTCTTGTACCCAAAAACGTATCATTCCTTTCGCTTCCGGATCGGCACCCAATTCGACACGCGGTGGTTTGCCACCATATTTGATAGCGTTACTGATATAATTGGTCCAAATTTCTTCAACCCAAGGTGCGTAACCAAGCACTACTGGCCATTTTTCTGGCAAGTTAATATTAGGCTGAAATTCTTGGCTCATATAGGATAAGCGTTGGCTGACTTGAGTAATAATGTTTGCCATATCCAGAGGCTGGAGTTCCAGATTGGTTTGTTTTGTTATTCCAGCCAATAGTAATAACGCTTTGATAATGCTAAACATTTTCTGCCCTGCTTGTATAACCAGATGCAAAGTTTCTTTTGTTTCCTCGTTGGGTATCGTGTTATTGGAGCAATCTTCTTCTAACATTTCTGTATAACCGATCACTGCATTTAAAGGATTTTTTAGATCGTGAGCGACAGTACGTGCAAAGGCATCAAGCTCCATATTGCGTTTTTCAAGTTCGAGAGTACGTATTTCTAACTGTTTTTTCAGATTTGAAAAATTCAGCTGCGTTACGACACGTGCTAACACTTCTTCTTGCTCAAATGGTTTGGTGATGTAATCTGCGGCACCTAATTTAAAGCCTTTAACTTTATCGACAGTATCAGATAAGGCTGTCATAAAAATGATGGGAATATCCTTGGTTTCTTCGTCAGATTTAAGAATCTGACAAGTTTCAAAGCCATCCATTCCCTGCATTAGCACATCTAATAAAATCAGATCAGGTTTGGCATATTTGGCTTTTTGGATAGCCCGCTTACCCTCTTGGGTTACTAATACTTTAAAACCTTTTTCAGTCAAAAAGTTGTATAATACACTTACATTGGCAGGTGTATCATCGACAATTAAGAGCGTACCTTTATTCATTATTTATCCTATTCATATTTCATGGTTAGAATCAGAATTTAAGAATTTAAGAATTCACAAGAATTGAAAATCTCGAAATAAAAATTAACCATTAAATCGTTCAATCAAATCACAGATTTGTGCTTCGTCAAAAGCTTTAGCGAGTTGACGAATTTGACGGCAAAATGGTAGTAATTGCTTATCAGATTGTTCCAATTTTTCGATATTTTCAAGAATACCCGCAATATCACCCATCATCGCTAAATCAAATAAAACCGCCGCTTGCTCTGATGATGGTCCAATCAATTCTGAATCTTCTTCATGGGATATGACTATATCATCAATGGCAGAAGATTCTGGTTCATAAACCCAAGTCAATTCTAAATGTTTTTGTAAGAGTTCTAATAAGAGTTCGGTACGGAAGGGTTTACCAATAAAATCATTACAGCCAACATGAAGACTTTCTTGTTGATGACAATCAAAGACGCTCGCTGAGGCGGCTATTATAGGTAACTTAATAATTGGGGTCAGAGTAAAATTAATAGGGTGCGGCTCTTTTAGATTCACGCTCTATTTGTAACGACACATTAGTGCTTACTCTGCCTCGCTTTGTGCCAATACTTATCAAGAGCGTAACTTCAAAAGAGCCGAACCAAATTCATAAGAAACAATAATGCTTGTCAAAAATTAATGTCACTCTGACCCCAATTATTTTTCTTTCTTCGCATCAGTCTATTTTTGCATTCATTGTAAAAATATTCGCCAATTGTGCAAAATCATTTAGCGTCAATGTTTCAGCACGCGCCTGTGGATTAATCCCCGCCGCTTGGATATCCGATACACTCAGTACCGTTTTTAAAACATTACGTAAAGTTTTGCGCCGCTGTGAAAAAGCGAGGGCAACAACTTGAGCAAAATGTTTTTGATTAATCACCTGCACAGGTGGTGTGGAATGAGGTATTAATTGTACAACGCTTGATTCTACTTTGGGCGGCGGATAAAAAGCATTTGCACTCACATCAAATAATTTTTCAACGCTTAAATGATATTGCAGCATCACCGATAAACGCCCATAGCTAGAAGTCGCCGGCGGTGCAATCATACGATCAACAACTTCTTTTTGCAACATAAAAGTCATATCTTGAATATCATTAGCATAATTAAGCATAAGAAATAATACGGGCGTAGAAATATTATAGGGCAAATTACTCACTACCCGCAGCGGCTTATTTTTCACTAATAAATTAAAATCAAATTTTAAAACATCAGCCTGATGAATACGTAAGTGTTTGAATAGATTACAGTTTTTTTCAAGACGTTCAATCAAATTGCGATCAATTTCTATCACATCCAATGGACAACCATGCTGAAGTAAAGGCAGCGTCAATGCCCCTTTGCCTGGTCCAATTTCAACTAGATGTTGTGTTGGTTGGGGAGCAATAGCGGCGATAATGCGCTGAATAACGTGGCTATCCTGGAGAAAATGTTGAGCAAAACGTTTACGGGGAAAGTGGGAAGTCATATAAACACCATCAAAAATAGTATTTCTTTGGAGCATTAACGAATGAATAATCCAATTAATCAATATTTGGATTTTTTGACCTAATTTTAAGGAACAGTCACAAAATAAATTGGACATTTATCCACCTACGGCTCGATTTGAAGCGCAGTGGATCATTAGACTTGTCCCGAAATAATAGCTTATAAAGTATTGATTAACAACGTATTTTTAAATTCCATAATCCCGCCACTTGAAAAATAACTTCATCAACCCATTTAATGCCTTGATAGCCAAGGTCAACCGCTATTTTAACCTGAGACAAACTCAGTTTAGAAGAGGGAAGTTCTTTTTTAAACATTTTGTAATCTATGAATTTCCTTTGAATGTATGACCCAAAAATATCACACGTCGTTTGGTGTCAGAAATAAGAGTATTT
>QNES01000207.1 GCA_003645255.1 Gammaproteobacteria bacterium | reverse complement strand
CCAAAACGCCCGTTTTGATTTCAGTAAAATCCATTACATTTCGGCGGATCGTTTTGGTCCTCAAGAGTTTTATCTTAAATCCAATTTAACCACTTTTCCCAATGTTGGTGTAAAGGGCGAATTGACAGCCAACGTACTTGATAAAAAGAAAGACGATTTAGTTAATGACAAACTATGTCTTGGAGAAGACGCTAAAACTTTAATTACCCAAACCGAAGCATGGCTCAACGAAATTTTTGAGGGTGCCAAAGTTGAAATTCCCCATTCTGAAACGAATATACTGGAACTTTTTATCAATACCAGTGCTTCAAAAGATCGTTTTAAACCGGTTAATGTTGGTTTTGGATACAGTTATATTTTACCAATAATTGTGTCAGGGCTAATTGCCAAAGAAGGTGAAATCTTAATTGTTGAAAATCCTGAAGCCCATTTACACCCCAAAGCACAATCTCGACTGACTCAATTTTTGGCAAAAGTCAGTCGTTGTGGGGTGCAAGTTTTTATTGAATCGCATAGCGAGCATATTTTGAATGCCCTACGACTGGCAGTATTAAAACAAATTGTGACAGCTAGCGATTTGAGCATATTGTATTTTCAACCCAATAGCGAACAGCCAGTTATACAAATTCCAGTCAAATCTGACGGTGAATTGGAAATTTGGCCAGAAGATTTTTTTGATCAGGAAGAAATTGATTTGGCAGAAATGTTCAAATTACGCCGACAAAACCGATGAGAACCGAACTTTATTTATTAAACTATTCCTTTAAATATCAACAAGATATAATAATAGAAGACATAGAAAAAAAGATAGAATCTTTATCAGAAGATTATGATTTTATCAAAGAACATGATGATAAAATTTTAAAGCATGATTCAATTTATGATGAATTTATTTATCCAGATTTAATGCTGTGGGAGTTTTTATACAGTAATAAGGGAAAGAATATTTTTAGTAGAGACATCAAAAAATTTCTATTAAAAATAATTGATCATTCAGAATCGACGAATCGCACGGTTGAGGAGATTATACAACGATTAGACAAACATCATGAGGCAACGATTTATGGGTTGTTATGTTTGCATGAAGTCAAATCCATTGAAGAAAAATATTTGGTTTATAACCGACATAATTGGTTTGCTTTCCATAGATATTTTTTAGGGCAGTATCCTATTTCTGAAAACCATTTTTACCATGAGTGCCAAAAATATTTTTCGCAATTATTTTTTCATGAGCGCGTTGAAAAAACTTTGAAAGATTTAGAAAAGAGTTTACATGATTTTTCAAAAATTATCGTTCATCATCTGACTCTATTAAATGATGAATTTTGTAAATACTATAATCAATCTAATCGAATAGATAGCTTAAAAAACTTTTCTTCGGCTTGTAATGTTGATGCTTCACCACAAGGTAATGCCAAAGATAAGCCCAAAATGACTTTTGAATTTGTTAATGATTCTAATATAAAAGAATTCATTTGTTGTGAACCTCATTTAAAATTAGGCAAAAGTGATGATAGTGGAAATAGTCATTATTACTTTAACCGTATTTATTTTCATGAAGGCAAAGAAAATATTGCCAATGGGAAAATTTTAATTGCTCATATTGGTAAGCATATCCAATTTGATTAGCAGGATAGGAGCAATCCTGCACTAGGTTATTTATTGTAGTAGCTTGCTTATTATAATTATGAATTATGAAACACTACGCCTGATAACTGATAACTGATAACTTATAACTAATTATGGCTAATTCTTTACAGACTTTACAGTCTGAATTACAAGAACGATTTGCCGATATTCCCCTCAAGGTGGAATTGGCTTATAATGAACTTACAATAGAAGTACCAGCAGCACATATTTTAGATGTGTGCCAAGCACTGCGTAATCGATTTGGTTTTTCCCAATTAATGGATTTATGTGGTGTTGATTATTCCCAATATGGACAAGCTGATTGGAAAACTAAAATGGCGACGAGTACCGGTTTTAGTCGCGCTGTCAGTAAGGGCATTCTTAAGGGTGTTGAAGATAAACCCCGTTTTGCAGTTGTTTATCATTTGCTATCCATTAAGAATAATCAACGCTTACGAGTGCGAACTTTTGCTGAGGGTGAACCACCCTGTATTGATTCAGTGATTGATATTTGGAGTTCGGCTAATTGGTTTGAACGCGAAGCCTTTGATTTATTTGGTATTTTATTTGATGGGCATCCAGATTTGCGCCGTATTTTGACCGATTATGGTTTTATAGGGCACCCATTCCGTAAAGATTTCCCACTCAGTGGCAATGTCGAAATGCGCTATGATCCTGAAACTAAGAGGGTTATCTATGAGCCGGTGAGTGTTGAGCCTCGAACCCTTGTTCCAAGAGTGATACGTCACGATAACCGTTATGTTAATTAAGATTTTCACACCAAAGGAAATTATAAATGCTTAATCGTTTTAAAAAATCCTCATTGCTTGCTTTAGTTGCCGGGCTAAGTTTAGCATCGTCATTCACCTACGCCGTTGAAAAATCGCATCCCATTGATGCCAAAACGGATGCTTGTCTGGAAAAAAATGATTCAACGGCTGGCATGATAGAATGTAGTGTTCAAGCTGAACAGCTATGGGATGCGGAGTTGAATAGGGTGTATAAAGCACTGCGTTCTAAACTCAATGCCAATGCGAAAAAGCAACTCAAAGATGCTCAGTTGCAATGGCTTAAATACAGAAATGCCGAATTTGAAGCCATTAAAGGAATTTATAAAGGAATTTATGATGCGATGGGTGGCGGTACAATGTGGGGTATGATTGCGGTCGGCGCACGAGCGGAAATTGTCAAAAAGCGGGTTTTGGTACTGACTGGTTATTTAGCGGATTTTAATCCGGAAAGTGCTAATTAATTGAGTGACTTGATATAGATGTTCAGACAAATATTTTGGCTTTAAGACCTGCCATGTTTTGAAAACCTGGCAGGTCTGATAACTTTTATTTTCCTGAAAAACTATATATACTTCACTGTAATCAAATCTGTGAAAATGTTGCTCAGTATAGAAACTATAAATCCGATTTTTGAAAAAAATAGGATTTCTTTATTAGGGATTGCCACTACAAACTGATAACTAAAAAAGAACAAAGGAATAACAGAATGTCTGATATTCGCAACTATACCCTAAATTTTGGTCCCCAACATCCGGCAGCACATGGCGTGTTGCGCTTGGTTTTAGAATTAGACGGTGAAGTCATTGAAAGGGCTGATCCGCATATTGGCTTATTGCACCGTGCCACTGAAAAGCTCGCTGAAAATAAGCCATTTAATCAATGTGTTCCTTATATGGATAGACTGGATTATGTGTCTATGATGTGTAATGAACATGCTTATGTGATGGCGATAGAAAAATTGCTCGGCATTGAGCCCCCTATTCGCGCCCAATATATTCGCGTCATGTTTGATGAAATTACCCGTATTCTGAATCATTTGCTCTGGCTTGGGACGCATGGGCTTGATATTGGCGCGATGACTATCTTTTTATATGCGTTTCGGGAGCGGGAAGATTTAATTGATTGCTATGAAGCTGTCACTGGGGCGCGGATGCATGCCGCTTATTATCGACCAGGCGGTGTCTATCGGGACTTACCGGATCGTATGCCTCACTATGAAAAATCCAAATGGCATGATGAAAGCGAAGTCAAGCGCTTAAATACGAATCGCCAAGGCTCGCTATTAGATTTTATTGAAGATTTTACCAATCGTTTTCCAAAATATGTGGATGAATATGAAACCTTATTGACGGAAAATCGTATTTGGAAACAACGTACCGTCGGTATTGGCGTTGTGTCTCCAGAGCGGGCATTAAATTTGGGATTTTCAGGACCCATGCTACGAGGTTCCGGTATCGAATGGGATCTACGCAAAAAACAGCCTTACGAGGTTTATGATCAATTAGACTTTGACATCCCGGTAGGTGTTAATGGCGATACTTATGATCGCTACTTGGTGCGTATGGAAGAAATGCGTCAATCTAATCATATTATTAAACAGTGTGTTGATTGGTTGCGCGAAAATCCTGGTTCTGTGATGCTGGATGATCATAAAATCGCTCCGCCTAAGCGTGAAAACATGAAAGCTGATATGGAAGGGCTTATTCACCATTTCAAATTGTTTACTGAGGGCTATTGTGTTCCTGAAGGGGAAGTCTATCAGGCAATCGAACATCCTAAGGGGGAATTTGGTATTTATTTAATTTCTGACGGTGCGAACAAGCCCTATCGTATGAAAATACGCGCGCCTGGCTTTGCTCATTTGGCTGCTATGGATGAAATGGCAAAGGGTCACATGATTGCTGATGTGGTTGCGATTATTGGGACGCAGGATATTGAGTTTGGGGAGATTGATAGGTAAAAATCAGGATAGGGCGAACACTTATGTTCGCCCCTACATGACATTGGGTTGTAAACCGCGTCCTACAAAACTAAAAACTCACCAAAACAATTAATGGAGTCATTTTATGGCTGTAATATCAATGTACTATGGGATTATTATCTCAATGTACTATTTTGATAATAGACAACATCATCTTCCTCATATTCATGTTAAATATCAAGGGCAAGAAGCAGTTATATCTATCCCTGAAGGTAAATTATTAGAGGGGAATATAGTCTAGAATAATATCTACATTTATTGACATGTAGATATCATAAGTGTATATTGTGTATTTCAAATTATTAAAAATAACCGGCATAACACTATGATTAATTATAAATGAAATTATTATATCACTTCAGCTAATAATTGAGGTTAGGTGTGAGAGCATTAAAAATCAAAATAAGAGGTTTGAAAAAGCGACAGTTTGAGCGACTTAAAGTTCTTACTCACCATTCAAAAAATTTGTACAATCAAACGTTATGGACATTACGAGAGGCTGTTGAGGCAACCGGAAAGTACTTTTCCTATTCCAAAATGGACAAGGTTATGAAACAAGTTACCAACCTTGAGGGTGAGGTTAATTACAAATTATTAAAAGCAAAAGTCGCTCAACAAACTTTACGAAGGCTTGATAAAAACTTCCGCTCTTTTTTTAGGTGTCATCAGGATTTTCAAAAGAATCCGGGCAAGTATCCCGGTAAGCCGAAACCGCCTAAGTACAAAAAAGATAAGCATGACAATCTAATTTATGATTACCAAGCCTTTCAAATCCAAGGCTTGTTCATTATTGAAAAAGCCCTTGAAATCACTTTGCCAAACGGGAAAGCGTTCCCATCGGGTGAATCTATCAGATATGAGCAAGTTGTCATTTTGGAAAAGGGTTTGGAAATACAAGTCCCCAAGCTTTTGTGGGATAAAGACATTAAACAGGTGGAAGTTATTCCAAAATACAATAGCTTCCATGCGGTTTTTGTTTATGAAGAAAACCCTGATGACTTTGAACAGATCAAGCAAAATGATCAAGTTATGTCCATTGACTTTGGCATGAATAACCTAGCTACCTGTGTTACCAACGGCGTTGTAAAGCCTTTCATTATTGATGGTAAAAGGCTGAAGTCAGTCAATGCCTACTACAATAAGAGAAAGGTGAAAATGCAATCTCAACTTTCAAGCCGAGGGAAAAAATGGTCGCGTAAACTCCAAAGCCTTACTAATCGACGTAATGCAAAGGTGAATGACTATATGCATAGAGCGACTTCTTATGTTGTAAAAACCTGTGTAAAGCATGACATATCTAAAGTGGTTGTTGGTGATGTTGTTAAATCGCTAAACAGAATCAACTTAGGCAAAAGAACCAATCAAAACTTCGTGAATTTAGCTTTAGGCCAGTTTGTAGAAAAATTATCCTATAAACTTGGGTCACACGGTATTGAACTGATAGTGGCAAACGAAAGTTATACGAGTAAAGCGAGTTTTGTTGATGGTGATAAACTTCCAAAACGATATAACCCGAAGGCCAAAAATAAATCAACCTTTAGTGGTAAAAGAGTTAAGCGTGGATTGTACAAGTCAAGTGATAGTACTTTAATCAATGCTGATGTTAATGGTGCATACAATATACTACGCAAGACTGACTCAACCTTCTCTTTTCAAACATTAATTTCCAAGGTAAGGGCTAATCTTAATGGATGGTTGCACCCAACCAAGCGCATTCGTTTCTGGTTGAAAAAAAGTAACCCCAAGTGCAAGCGAGGGGATAAAGGGTTGATACTCCCTAGTCCACAATGTTGAAATGTATACATTTTATGTCCACAT
>QNES01000206.1 GCA_003645255.1 Gammaproteobacteria bacterium | reverse complement strand
ATTTTCTTCATCATCTTATCAACGACAAAGTATTTTAACAGAAGTGGCCATGTTATCAGGGTAACAAGAATGATATTCCACCACTTCATATCACGTTTCCACCGTTCATCCAATTTTAAAACAAGTTCTTCTTCTCCTTTGATAATCGCGTCAATGTTTCCCCTTGTCAAGTGATGTTTTCCTAACTTCACTGTTTTTCCTTGAATAAAATCAAACAGCCCTAGGTTTATACTTAGTATGTTTCCTATGTTTGCTAAGACATTAGTTGGATTTTCAATAAAATCTTCATAGTGAACTCTTAAATATCTCCCTTTTGGGAAAAATAATTCTATAACCAAATTTTTCTTGAACCATGAGACTGCACTGTTTAGAGACTTTCTCTTCTCGGACCAATGAACATTCTCTGATGAAAACTTAATTCGGCTATGAGAATGTGCAAAACCTCTGGGGTCCCTTACCAAATGTACAACATAAAGATCAATGGATGGTATCAGTGATAAATAATACCCATATAGAAAAGAGGCACTAGAATCTGTGATGATTTGACAGGCTTGATATTTTTGTATTGTGCTATACAATATTTGTAAACTTTCCAAATATTGTTTGAAATCATCAGGCATTCTTCGTTGTGTTTTTCTTAACAGTAGCAACTTGAAAAATTCCCCGATCTTTCTGTATTTTTGACTGGCTTCTATAAAAGATTTTTTGTCAATTTTCTTAAAGGTAGCATCATTTCTAATACTTCCCCAGACAGGACATTCATCAAATTTTGCACCACAAAAACAGGCTTTATCTTTAATAAACAAATCTGCCCAGGCTAACTCACCTGCCGCAAATAAATTCGGAATTTCATTCAATACTCTTTCTGTTAAAGTACTTCCATTTCGTCCCGTTCCCGCAATATGAAGTACGGTAATTTTATTATTAGTTTCTAAATTTGACATGTTTTTTTTTCTTAATTTTAGTTTTAGACCTGACAGGTTTCTAAAACCTGTCAGGTCTATGTCCTATTCTTTTCCTGTCAGGTAAGTCAATAATTTCTTAAATTCTTTACGAGATTTTCTGGCTATGATTTCAAATGTCGGCGTTTTGTGATATATTTTGCGCCAAACAACGGCCAAACCAAATATTCGAGCGGGCCGCCATCCTTTCCATGCCGTCTCGTCTAAAACTTTCAAAAAGTGTTGCTTGAATTTCCAATTATAGTCAGCGTGCCAAGGTTTGGAAGGACCAATTAAATGTATGATTCCTTTATGGTCAAGCTTAATAACCGGAGAATATTGGGATAAGTTCCATCTTTGCTCTAACTTTAACCAACGATCCTCCAAAATAACATTTAAAGGATCTTGATCAGCCGCAAAACATATACTCGCATTTTCATTCGCATATTTGATTAATTGCTTCCCAATGTCATTTTTCCGCCAGGCTTCTAAATCGACTACCAAAAGATCACCATTAAAATAGTGGCTAGGATTTTTCAATTTATGCAGTTGGTGCCGATATTCTTGTGCTCCCTTATTTGAAGCGGAAATATCTAAGGCAGCCGCTATAATGTAACCGGTTAGGTCTTGTTGATTGATTTGGCACAGGTCGTCTGTCACCAACAAATCAAGACCCATAAGAATACATCGAGTTATTTCCGGTGCTAATAGTTCTCCGATAAATAACCTTAAATAGGTTTCTTTATGGTGAAGATGTAAAAGTGCCCGAAAAGGTTTTAACATCTTTTGATCTATATCGATAAACTGAATTTGCCCAATATTGGAAGTCTGCCACGAGCTTTTGAGCTGAGTTTTACTTTTCTGGGAAATGTTTGAGCTTAATATAAAAACATTACATTTTCCAGTGCAATTATCAAGGGCAGATCGTACTGTTACTGCGACACCAGGAACACCTGCCTCGTTCGACATTAAAACTAAGTTTGCTTCGCATTTTTGTTTGTTCATTTGTTAGTTATCAGTTATCAGTTTAAAATTAAATTCGTCGCTGCGGGTAAGTCTGCTACTTAATAAAAACCCACCGCTATCTTTGAGTACGATTTTTTATCGTTTGTCTTATCCAACTTCTGAATGCCCTCATTGTGGTATTTCTACCCGCCGTTTTACTTTTTTCTAGATAGCGTGGAATTTCCCTGATGACAGGGATAGTTGGAAACTGAGAACTGGTTTCCGAATTTATATAACGATCTTCTTGTAAGATATTGATTTCTAAGGTTTTTCCGTTATATCGCCATAATTCAGGTACACCTAGCAACTCATAATTATCAAAGCGAGTGCGAGAGCTGATGTCGATCTCAATGGCTAAATCCGGCGGTGGATCAATTGTTAAATCAATTCTATCTTTACCTCTGACTAGGGCTTCGTTTTGAATATAAAAACATTCATCTGCTTCAATGCCCTGAGCCATTTTTTCGTTTTTGAAGGTGGTAGAACCTAATGCCCTAAACTCAATATTAAGTTCTTCGAGAATGATTTCTATCAAATTACCAATAATTTTCTTGCTATCTTCATGTATTGCTAGTGGTGCCATAATTTCTAACATGCCTTTGCTATATGAAAGTCGAGCAGCGCGTGTTTCTCCTAAATCATCTAACAGTGTTTCAAACATTTGCCAGTTGATATCTTTTAATAATAGGGCATGCCCCGGTTTCATAACGATTTGGTTAAATGCTAATTGCATGTCAGTTATCAGTTATCAGTTTAAAATTAAATTCGTCGCTGCGGGTAAGTCTGCTACTTTATGTATAGGAATCTGTGGTGCAATTTCATAGTTTTCTAAGCCTTTACCCGTTTCCACAAGTATTAACCCCTCGCAGTGAGCATGATAGCCAGCTAGTATATCACTAATCATATCACCAATCATCCAAGAACGGGTTAGATCAATATTCATATCAGCCGCTGCTTTAAATAACATGCCAGGACCGGGTTTACGATCATAGTGTTCAATTAGGGTCCTGTCTTTAATTTGTGGCACGGCTGGGCAATGATAAAACCCATCTAGTTTGGTATCGTGTTGAGCCAATTGTTCAGATAGGAGCTGATGAATTTCTTTTAGATCATTTTCAGTAATGATGCCCTGTCCAATGGGTGATTGATTAGTAATTAGTATACAGGCAAATCCGGCTTTTCGCAATTTTTTAATGGCTTCAGCACCGCCCGGTACTAATTTTACTTGATCGGGGCGGGAAAGGTAATGCACTTGTTCAATTAGTGTTCCATCACGATCTAGGAAAATGGCTGGTTGGTAACCGCTAAACGCGCGTTTATTATGTTCGACCGCGTCGCGCTGCGCTTGTAGGTATGTTTCATAAGTCCCAATATCACGATGATAACCTTCCCATACCCAGCCGTGCATTTTGCTTATAAACTGGGGTAGTATATCATATCCCAGGTCAAAAAGATTCATCTCTGCAATCTGTTTATAAACTTGAGCATCAAAAATGTACACGCCGGCATTAGCTAAATCACTGACGGGTTGCTGGGGCTTTTCTTCAAAACCAGTTATTCGCCCTTCTGCATCTAATTCGGCAATGCCACAGGCTTGTGGATTCGGGGCATGAAATAGTAGCATGGTGATAGGATTATCATGTTGGCGGTGGAAAGCTAACATGTCTCGCACATTCACATCGCTAAAGTTATCTGCATAGATAATAATGATTTCATCTGCACCGTCAGCAAAATTGGGATTAGCTGCAATTGTTCCTGCCGAACCTAGTAATTTAGGTTCATAAGATTCAAGCAATTGTAGTCCACTCTGGGCATTGATTGCTTCAATATATTCACGTACTTGTTCAGCAAGATGGTGTGTATTGATCAATGCTTCATTGACACCGGTAGCAGCGATTTGCTCAACCCAATAGTCAAGCAATGGTCGCCCGGCAATCGGAACTAGACATTTAGTTACCTGATTAGTTAGGGGGCGCAATCTTGTTCCAAGCCCTGCCCCAAGTAAAATCGCCTTTACATCGTTCATATCATTGATAACTGATAACTGGTAACTGATAACTGTTAAGATAAGAGAAGATGAAGTCGTTGCCCTATAATATGACCAATCGACATGTGTAAGTCTTCAATAATACCATAGTTATTACTGGGAATATGGATTTGTATATCCGCTAAGTCTTTTACCTTACCCCCATCAAAGCCAGTTAATGCAACGACTGTTAAACCATTATCCTTGGACCATTGGCACGCTTTGAGTATATTGGGTGAGTTGCCAGAACCCGTAATTGCAATGGCGACATCTCCGGCATTAGCCAGGGAAGCTAATTGATAACTAAAAACGTCATCAAAGGCAATATCATTAGACAGTGCTGTCAATAAGCCAATATTATCTGCGAGACTATGAACTTGCAAGGCTTTTGGACCGCCAGCTTGACCGGTCATAACAAATTCTAGCCCAAAATGAGCTGAAGTACAAGCACTTCCTCCATTGCCAAATACAAAAATTTGACGGTTATTGTGCTGTGCTTCTATAAGTAGATTGACTAATTTGTCAATTATATCATAGTCAATGCGACTGAGTACCTGATTCATGGTGTCAAAGTAATCTTTTGCTGATTGACACATACTTCTATTCATCTTTTTGTTCTTCCCTTTAGTTGATATTATAATAGAGTATAATGAATTTGTATAAAGTACAAGGAATTAGAGAACTGATTTTTTACCGTTATCGAATTTATATTATACTATTTTTTTATTTATCAGTTGAGTATTTTTTAATGGGGAATATTGTGTTTAATTAAAATATCGACAATAAAAGGGGCTTTATTGGTTTTTTGTGAATTCCGTTTTCCTTGTAGCACTTGACTGGGATTGTAGGGTTTAAGTGGTGTATCAATAACCCAAAAGTGTTGGCGTAAATCATTTACAAATTGATTGAAGGTGCGTAAGGCTTTTGGGTAATTGCCCTTGAAAGGGCGCATTTTACCGTGTAGCCTGATTCCTTCAATAAAGTGTTTAGATAAATCTAGCTTGTTTGAGGGATTTTTTTGTTCTTCGGCGTATTCTCTGCTTTCCGTATTATCTATGGTTTGAGTTGTTGAATTGAATATTTCCCCTTTTGAATTACCAATGCCCCATTCTAGTCGTTCGAGAAATATGTTGGGATGGTGATTTAAGACTTGACTGAGTTTTTGCCAGGCGGGCTTAGGCATAATATGTCGGGCTTTGATATGATAGCCAATGTCTACAATATTACGTATAAATAGTATGTTATGGGGAAAATCGGATGTTTGTTCGCGTAATGGTTTTAGTTCAATTTGACTGGTGGCGATTTTGGATTCCGTTGCTTGCCCTTTTTGCTTGAGCTGGATAGCTTCGTTTAAAAGAAAAGCACTTGCTGTTGCTGCGCCGGATAATAATAGGGTTGAAATAAAATAAAAAACTTGACGCAATTTGCGATAAAAAAAATAGCGTGTTTCTACTGCGCTTGCGTAGTGGTTTTTGCTATACCAAGATCGCGATAGTTGAAGGGCAACAAAATCATGCAAATAAAGTGTTTTGTCAAAATCGGGTAGGGGCAAATCTGCGTATTTGCCCTTATAACCCATTTTAAGGGCTAATTCAAGGCTATCTAATATAGTAATATGAAGCGTCGAAGATTCGTCGTTCAGGGATTGGTTAAAAACTTGGCGTGTCGCTGTATCTGTTAAGATAATTACTGATAGTGGTTCGGAGGATTCGCTTGTCGGCAACATTTGTGCGTTATCTAAAAAACGCTGGGTGGTTATGATTTGTTTTAAAATTTCTTCAGTACGTTTTTGAATATTGGAGATATTTAAAGGTATTAAACGACTAAATTGCAATTTTTGCTGAATAAAGAAACTTTGACGCAATCCTGCTGGCTGATTTGATTGAGGTGTGTAAGTAACCAGTAGTGTATAATAGGATTGCGGTAAGTATTTGAGTAAGTTTTGAGTTAATAAAGGGAGGGAGTAGATACCGACTAGTGGTACTTTATGCCTGGTGATTACATTGAACCAGGGTTGCAAAACGTCGGCATTCTTTAGTGCGATAAATAATACCCGATCATCTCGTCGCCCTTGCATTTCACGCCCTTGTACTATTCCATAAGTGTAGACGGTTTGATCAAACAATCGTTTTACTTTATGAGCCATTAATTCGCGGTGCTCTTTGCCTAATACATGGGGCATAAGTGTTGTTTGATAGGTTTCTTGCTTGGTATCGATGAGCCAATATATTGGGGTTTTAGCATGGCGTTTTAGATATTGGGAAAATTCAGCCTCTCCATTGCTAACTTTTTGAAAACATTGACTTTTGGTGATTTTTTTACCAACGATCCAAAATGCTTGTAATTCATCATCGGATTGGTAGAGAATGTGTTTTTTCAT
>QNES01000205.1 GCA_003645255.1 Gammaproteobacteria bacterium | reverse complement strand
TCCAGCGGCGACACTTGGATAAGCCTTCGCACAAAAATTAACCTGGGTATGGGTCTGCCACGCCTGTTTAACCTTATAATTGATGGCTGCCGGTTGAAAGCCGCTTGATTGATTGGAATCTGTGTGCCAATTGAACTTTGTAAATGTCTCATTAATTCGACTTTGTTGCTCTGCTTCGCTGACGACTAATAATTGGCGAGGCGTTTCAAGCAACTTTTCCCTAATTTGCGTCAATTGGGTAGCATAGGCGTTTAATTGCTCTTCATCTGTTAAGCTATCATCAAATGCCTTAATCTTTTTCATTCCAACTAAGCCATTCCAACGATGATACAAATTCCCGGCGGGACTCATACCACTACTAGATGCCATCATGACCAATTGATGTCCACGCCCCGTCACACTATTATCAGTATCTGCTCGTGCTTGAGCAACCAATTCACGCAAACGGGGTAGTTCATCAAAACGGGCATTAAACAGCGTTTCATACAATAATTCAGTCAAAGCAGATTGATTACGCGCCAAAGCTTTACCCGATAAATTAAACATGCCTTTCACGTTTTGTTGATCCAAAAGATTACCGCGTAGCGATATTCGTGCAGAAATACCCCCCGTCACTGCCGCTTGTTGTGCCGCCATTTCCCGATAATTCTTATTGCCACAACCCACTTCCGTCAAACAATCACAAAATAGGGGTAGCTTATCCAATAAATCAGGCTCTAAATCAGGTAAATCAAAAACCAAAGTTTGATATACCATACCATTAGTGGCGCGAGCAAACCAAGTGGCAGGTAAAGCATTCACTGCTTTGACCGTACCTTCAGGTATCTTTAATTCATCCTGCACATCTTCTAAACCGACTTTCGGCAATAAATCGGGATTATCTTTTGTCTGTTGACGGCTTTCTAAAGCGGCGGTTTGTTTAATGACTTTCGTTTTATCTTCATCAGTCATGGTATTTTTTAGGGCTTCCAATTGCGCCTGTTCTGAAGCGATTTCTTTTGCCCCAAGATTCACATCAGGTGCCATCACCAGGCGAACACGATGTGGGTTATCTAATAATAAACGCCTGGTTAAATTCGGTATAAAATCAGGCTGTTGTATATTTGCCCTGACTTCCGCCAATACCGGATCAATATTTAAAAAGCTAACCGGATCGCCCCCATGGATCATAGGAGATAAGGCATTAAGAACTAAGCGCAAACCATAAGGAAAACCATCGCCGGTGATTTCTCGCTGATGCAATTCGATTTGATGTAGCATCGATTCCACCATTTCCAATGGCACACCCTTATCAGCAACCTGGTTAAGTACTTGAAAAATCAACTCTTCTACAGCATCCGCCTGTTCGGGATTTGAACCTTCCAAACCACAAATAAAACCGCTTTCCCTGCTACTATCATCAAAACCACATAAAGGCGAAGGGGCTATCCCTAACGAAGTCGTTTCCAAAGCATGACGCAACGGTGAAGCACTATTATCTAATAACACGCCTGCCAACAAACTGGCATTCATAACTTCACGAATATCGGTACTTTTACCTAATAGCCAGGTGAGAACGGTATGCGTTTTATTTTCCGTCTTTTGCGCTTTATCAAAGGGATAATAATCAACCACTTTTTGAGGTGCGTTATAACGTTGCTCATCTGAAATTTGTAAATCACGACAATCCCGCTTTTGAAAATGCCGCAAAGCACCTTCTTGGAATAAAGCTTGATGCTCTTCAGCCGGGCGATCCCCATAAGTCATAAAAATCGCATTCGACGGATGATAATGACTGGCATGAAAAGCTTTCAATTGGGCATGGGTGAGCTTAGGAATATCCTTCGGCTCTCCACCGCTGTTATAATGATAAGTAATCGTCGGAAAAAGGTGACGATGTATCGTTTGCCACAAACGCTGTACCGGCGAACTCAACGCGCCTTTCATCTCATTGAACACCACACCTTTATAAAGCAAGGGCGCATTCTGATCATCCTGGGTTTCAAATTCGACGCGATGCCCCTCCTGTGCAAAATCAAGGGCTTCCAGTTTTGGAAAAAACACAGCATCTAAATAAACATTTAGTAAGTTATTGAAATCCTTAACATTTTGACTAGCAAAAGGGTAAGCCGTCCAATCGCTACTGGTAAACGCATTCATAAAAGTGTTCAAAGAACGGCGCGTCATCATAAAAAATGGATCACGCACAGGATAGCGTTGACTACCACATAAAGCGGTATGCTCAAGAATATGTGCGACACCGGTTGAATCCTGTGGTACGGTCAAAAAGGCAACTAAAAACACATTATTATTATCATCGGCAGATAAATGCAGATGTTTTGCGCCTGTCACGTCGTGGCGATATTCTTCAATATCAATCTTTAAATTCGGAATCCTGGCTTGACGAACCAGGGTAAAATCGGGATGAGCCATATAAAATAATCCTTAAAACGGGATTGAAAGTAGGTGTACAAACCTAAGAAATGGGTATAAAATGCTATAATTTAAAGAGTGATTAAAAATTAGTACAACAGGGAAAGAATTTTTTTATCATTTTAATCAAAAAAAATACCGGCACCCTTCAAGAATAGCAAAAAATTCTCAGATGCAGCAATTTGAGCCGTTGATTGCAATGGCGGTTGCAGCTGTGGATGATGCTGAAGTGAGGCAAGGACTAAAATCGTGGCTAGAAAAATGGGTAGAAAACGGTTGGGGAAATCTAGTGGTTGCCATCCAGCACATCCTAGATGGCGAGCGAGATAAGGCAATATTGTGTGAGTCGTTGAGTTGGCAAACAGCTGCGATTATTAATGCTATCCTGCGCCGAATTGTTGGAAAGATTTGAACCGGATTTAACGGATTAACAGGATAGACAGGATTAAAGAGCAGACTATAATCCTGTTTATCTTGAAAATCCGTGTAATCCTGTTCAAAACAATGAGTTAATCCGTTTATTTCCAAAATCTGTTGTACTAACAGGAGACTAAAATGCAAGCAATTGAATTTTTTTGTTCCCAACATCTGTGTAAGATTATGACTAAACAAGAAATTAAAAACTATTTAAACCAGCCACTCAATTTTTTATAGAAGAGTTATTTGCAAAATGAAATCTATCATTGAAGTCAAAAATCAAATCAGGCAAGAACCTGAATATTGGCAAATTCCATTTATGGATTTTGTAGATGATTTTCGTCGTTATAAAGATATTTCCGCAATTGATACCCCATACAAAATGGATGGCGACAAAATGGATGCCTTATCTGTGGAAGTGATTGAATACCTTTGCCATGAACAAGACTTGGAGGTACCCAATTGGATATTCAGCGTTCCCGCTTGTCAACACCCTTGGTTTGTTGCTGGAATAGAAAATCTTAAAGCGATTGCTTTGGTAGAAAGCCCTTTAGAATTTCGCATTAGGAAAATATTTGTATTGGAAAATTTTCTTTATAGGGTATGATAAAAAAAGGTGAACTGTCGGAGTTGAACAGGATTTAACGGATTTTTAGGATGCACAGGATTATTATTGAAATCTCTCCTGTTTATCCTTTCAATCCTTTTAATCTTGTTCAAAACGATGGGTTAAAATCCGTTTATTCCGTCAATCCGTTGTACTAGATTTTTTAAGGAAACTAACATGCAAGCAATTGAATTTAACACGGTTATTAAAAATGGCTGGTTGAAAGTACCTCATCATTACCCTGATTTGGAAAATCAGTCAGTCAAAGTCATTGTCTTATTACCAGCGGTAGAACCAGAAATACCCATAACGCCGGATAATCGTTATCCCCTGCGTGGTACACCTTATCATTATGATGAACCATTTACTCCGGCGGTACCGGCTGAAGATTGGGAGTACTGAAATGATTTTATTGGATACTCACATTTGGATATGGTGGATACAGGGCGATCCACGACTAAAAGAAGTTCGTGTTAATTGGATGGATGAACAAGAAGAACAAGGGCTAGGTATTAGCATAACAAAAAAACTTATTTAAAAAACTAAGTTTATGCCCGCGCTGAGTATAGTTACCCTGAGTAGTTACAAATAAAAAATATTAACTTTGAAAAACATTTATTATGGATAATACATCACCAAGCGTTATCAACGATACAACGCAAATTGACATCCAAGGATTAATTGAACAAGAAGATATTTTGAGCATAAGACGGCAACAACAAGCTGAACCTATTATTATAAAATCGGTTTGGGCTGCAAGAGCCGTGGGTTTATTGCCACTACCTTGGGTGGATTTTTTCGGTTTATTAACTATTCAAACCAATATGGTTTCAGAATTAAGTAAAATCTATCAAGTTGATTTTTCTGTCAAAAAAATCAGAACTCTTATTTTGTTGATTTTAGGTAGTGCTAACCCGAGTTGGATTGTTACCGCATTACTGTCTAACTTAAGCAAACTGATGCCAGGAGTTGGATTGGTAGGTACGATAATAACCCAACCTGTTATTACTGGTGCGGCTACTTATGCAATCGGTAAAATATTTATCAATCATTTTGAACTGGGGGGTACGTTACTTGATTTTGACGCAAAATCAACCCGTCAATATTTTATGCAAGAATTTGCCAAAGGCAAAGAAAAAATGATTAATTAAGATAAATTGTGTATGCTATATGCTATTTTAAAACGCATTCAAAAATACCCTTTTTTCAAAAAGGGGTATTTCTAAATCATTTCATTATAATTCCCAATTTCCAATCATGTGTCAATCTAAAAAAATTATCGTTGGCTTATCCGGAGGTGTCGATTCTTCCGTTACTGCCCTTCTCCTAAAAAAACAAGGCTATGATGTGCAAGGTTTATTTATGAAAAATTGGGAGGAAGATGATAGTGATAATTATTGCAGTGCTGCCGAAGATTTACGTGATGCACAGGCGGTGTGTGATGTTTTAAATATTCCACTCCATACGGTCAATTTTGCGACGGAATATTGGGATAATGTATTTGCCCATTGTTTGCAAGAATACAAAGCTGGGCGTACCCCTAATCCCGATATTTTATGTAACCGTGAAATTAAATTTAAAGTCTTTTTAGATTATGCCCTACATTTAGGAGCTTCAATCATTGCAACCGGGCATTATGTACGTAATCATTATGCGAATGGATATTACCATTTATTAAAAGGTAGCGATCCCAATAAGGATCAAAGCTATTTTTTATATTTGTTAGGGCAATCGCAATTAGCATCAAGTTGTTTTCCCATTGGAGAGTTAAAAAAAACGGCGGTACGCGAATTAGCTACCCAAACTGGTTTACCAACGCAGGCAAAAAAGGATAGCACCGGCTTATGTTTTATTGGTGAGCGTCCTTTTAAAACTTTTCTTTCCCGATTTTTACCCGCGCAACCCGGTGCCATTGAAACTGAAGAAGGAAAATGTTTAGGAGAACATGATGGTGTGATGTTTTATACCTTGGGACAACGTCAAGGACTCAAAATTGGTGGGCAAGCCGGTGGGAGTGGAGAGCCATGGTATGTAGTCGCGAAAAATATTCCCAATAATCGTTTGATTGTGGCACAAGGGCATAATCACCCCCTATTATTTAGCCATCGCTTAAAAGCTCAACAAATACACTGGATATCTGGGGTTGCACCCCAGCAAATCCCTTTATCGTGCCGTGCTAAAACCCGCTATCGTCAGCCCGATCAAGCTTGTGTGATTACGGCATTAGATGAAGAAACTTGTCAAGTCCGTTTTACGCAACCACAACGTGCCGTCACACCGGGGCAATCTATCGTATTTTATCAGGGCGACGAATGTTTAGGGGGGGCTATTATAGAGACGACTGAGTCTTAGCGCGTTTTCAATCCGATTTTCCCAAAAATCGGATTTCTTTCGTAACAACTTGACAAAATAAAAAACATGCGTGAATTTAACACAACAGGACCCTGTAACCCAGCCCTGCATTATACCGTTATGCGTGAAGCCTTAATAGCAAGCACTTTTGAAAAAGTCAAAAAAGGACGCTATTTTACCCTCTTCGCGCCGAGACAAGCGGGAAAAACCACGTTTTTCAAATTGTTGTTGAATCAGATTGAAAAAGAGGGAGAATTGACAACCGTTTGGATCAGTTTTGAAAATTTGAAAAGCGTCTCAAAAGAGGAATTTTATCAAGAGTTAAATCACGAACTTCACTGTGGACTTGAAAAACAGGAGATTCAATCTGAACTAATCATCCATAACTCAATTAGCCTGAGCCATTTTTTTCAAAACTCTCACAATCCGTCTAAACCCATTGTTCTGATTATTGACGAATTTGAAGGTATCCCTGACTGTGTGTTAAGTGAAGTCATGCACACTTTCCGGAAAGTCTATCATAAGAGAGAATACCATCGCTTACATTCTTTGCTCTTAGTCGGTGTGAGTACC
>QNES01000204.1 GCA_003645255.1 Gammaproteobacteria bacterium | reverse complement strand
GGAATTGATAATGATCGTCAATGCGGATCAAGATTACCAGACGCTTCGGGCGCACTTGATGCCAAAACAAAGATTGTATCAATTGTTAAGTATGCACTTTAAGAAGGTGCGAATTGTCTATGGCTCGTTAAATGAACCCATTGAAAAGGCTGTTCACTTAGAAAGCATTTTATTAACTTCTTTAGCCGATTCTACGAATTTACGTAATCCAAAATCCTTGGGGGCAAGATTGCGTAGAGCATTGAATATTGTATTACAGGGACATACTGCAAGGTTATGGTTACATAATCAAAATGATGTTGAGTATTTCAAAAAATTCTGGCGACGAGTCAGAGTAAAACAATTACTTGAAGAACATGAGATTATGTACCATTATGATTTCAGTAACCAATTAGTTAAATTATGGAAACTCCGTTGTTCTGATAAAGGTAAAAATATTGTTATTACCATCAAATAAGGTGTAGTTATCCAATAGTTACTACAGGTGGAACTTGTAGTAACTCATGACCATGTACTTGATATGACACAACCTATTCGTAGTTTTGTCCGTCGAAGTGGACGTATCACTAAAGCTCAACAACATGCCCTAGATACTTTATGGTCCATTTACGGCGTGGATACCGATCAGATGTTGGATTTAGATACCCTATTTGGGCGTAAAGCTGAAAAACATTTTGAAATCGGCTTTGGGCGTGGTGATACATTGGTGACGATGGCAAAAACACACCCTGAACATGATTATTTTGGCATTGATGTACATCGCCCGGGTATTGGTCATTTATTGATGGAGATCAAAGCGGCTCAATTAACGAATGTACGAGTGCTGTGTGCGGACGCGGTGGATGTTTTGCAATACCATTTGCCACCGCAGAGTTTAGATACTGTTTATTTATTTTTTCCTGATCCTTGGCCTAAAAAACGTCATCATAAACGGCGATTGGTGCAATCCGATTTTGTCCAATTGCTAGCAGGGCGCATAAAATCTGGAGGTTGTCTACATTTAGCCACTGATTGGCAAAATTATGCTGAACATATCTTACAAGTTTTAGAAGCGGCACCTGAATTTGTTAATTGCGTGACAGGGGGTGGTTTTAGCCCCCGTCCTTCGACACGTCCATTGACTAAGTTTGAACAACGGGGCTTGCGCTTAGGGCATGATGTATGGGATTTGCTTTATTTGCGCCAATAAATTTCTATTTTCTCCTATATAAACCTGCCAAGTTTTTAAGACCTGGTAGGTTTTTTCCCTTTCTTACCTCCTGTATAAACCTGCCAGGTCTTTAAGACCTGGCAGGTTTTTTCCTTTCTTAAATATCTGCCAAGTTTTTATCGTCACTGAATTTTTAGTTTAATGTTATACTTATTTTCACGCGTTTTTG
Organism: Gammaproteobacteria bacterium; assembly: GCA_003645255.1. GTDB lineage: Bacteria > Pseudomonadota > Gammaproteobacteria > Beggiatoales > Beggiatoaceae > QNES01. Next base: position 4,984 of record QNES01000204.1, on the reverse strand, counting down.
CGTGAAACTGATAACTGATAACTGATAACTGATAAGTGAATAACAATGAGTCAATTTTTTACTATCCATTCTGAAAATCCGCAACGACGGCTCATTAGCCAAGTAGTTGCCATACTCCGAGCTGGCGGTTTGATTGTGTATCCGACAGATTCGAGTTATGCGCTCGGTTGCCAGATTGGTGATAAAGCGGCAATGGAACGAATTAGTCGCATTCGCCAAATTGATAAAGATCATAATTTTACCTTGGTATGCCGCGATTTGTCTGAAATTGGTACCTATGCTAAAGTTGATAATACGGCTTTTCGCTTGATGAAATCTCTAACGCCTGGTCCTTATACGTTTATCTTAAAAGCGACTCATGAAGTACCGCGCCGTTTACAAAATCCTAAACGTAAAACGATTGGTTTGCGAGTCCCGGATCATGCCATTGCCCAATCTCTTTTAGAAATCTTAGGCGAGCCGATTATGAGTTCTACTTTAATCATGCCCGATAAAGAGATACCAGAAACTGAACCAGAGATAATAAGAGATTTATTAGCTCAACAGGTCGATCTTATTATAGATGGTGGAAATTGTGGGCTTGAACCCACTACTGTTGTTGATATGATGACCGAGCAACCTAATATTCTCCGACATGGAAAAGGACCAGTTGACGTGTTTAAAACAGAAGAATTGTGAATGGGGGATTGGAAATTGATACGTTGCACCCACAAGGGATTGTCTCTACTAAATGATTAATGATTAATGATTAATGAATTAAATACTTTACAATTACTGGCTATATGGGTATTACCGGTGCTGTTTGCTATTACGGTGCATGAGACGGCTCACGGTTGGGTTGCTTTTAAATTGGGAGATAGTACAGCATGGCGATTAGGTCGCATCACGTTAAATCCCATTAAACATATTGATTTGATAGGCACAGTGATATTACCATCGTTGATGTTAATGATTGGTGGCTTTATCTTTGGTTGGGCTAAACCGGTGCCTGTCAATTTTAGCCATTTGAGAAATCCGCGCCGCGATATGGCACTCGTTGCACTTGCAGGTCCTGGCTCTAACTTACTAATGGCAATCTTTTGGGCTATTATGGTCCAAATAGGTTGGCTGATTTTTGAATCATTTCCTATCACTATTTTTTTGGTTTACATGGGTAGTGCAGGTATTTTTATTAATGCGATACTGATGGTCTTAAATTTATTACCCATATTGCCATTGGATGGTGGACGAATACTTCATAGTATTTTGCCCCCCCATTGGGCAAATTTTTATGCTAAGCTTGAGCCTTTTGGTTTAGTGATCTTGCTCATTTTATTAGTCACTGGGGTAGGCTATATTTTAATGACACCTATATTATTGACTTATATTTTGGTTGGTGGTTCTATTGAAATTTTACAGTTCATCTCATAAAAAATGGAAAGTTACCACAGGTTCCCGCTGTGGTTAGGAATGTGCCTGAAATAACTTCACCTGACAGGTTTTGGAAACCTGTCAGGTCTAAAACTCAACCATATCTAAGGTGACAAATTTGAATTCATCTATCTCACAGCGTGTTTTGTCAGGTATGCGACCCACCGGTCAATTGCATTTGGGACATTTACACGGCGTATTAAATAATTGGATTAAGCTACAACATGAATACCAATGTTACTTTTTTGTTGCCGATTGGCATGCCCTCACGACTGAATATGATAATACCTGTGTTATCGCTCAAAGCGTTTGGGATATGTTAATAGACTGGTTAGCGGTTGGCATTAACCCTGGTGAAGCGAATTTATTTATTCAGTCCAGAGTGCCTGAACATGCTGAATTGCAATTGCTATTGTCGATGTCTACGCCACTTAGTTGGTTAGAGCGTATTCCAACTTATAAAGATCAACAACAGAAACTCCAAAATAAAGATTTGTCCACTTACGGTTTTTTAGGTTATCCATTACTACAAAGTGCTGATATTTTGATTTATAAAGCAGGGCAGGTGCCGGTAGGAGAAGATCAAGTCGCTCATGTCGAATTTACCCGTGAATTAGCGCGGCGCTTTAATCACCTCTATGGACGTGAACCTGATTTTGAAGAAAAAGTCAGGGAAGCGATCCGCAAAATGGGTAAAAAAAGTGCTAAACTTTACAAGAGCTTAAGAAAACGCTATCAAGAGCAAGGCGATGAGGAAGTTTTAACGACAGCTCAAGTTTTGATAGAAGATCAACAAAATATTAATCTTGGAGATAAAAAGCGTTTATTGGGTTATTTAGAAGGACAAGCCAGGACTATTTTGCCTGAGCCAGAAGCTTTGCTGACTCAAACGGCTAAAATGCCTGGCTTAGATGGACAAAAAATGTCTAAATCCTATCATAATACCATTACTCTGCGTGAATCTCCTGAAATAGTCGAAAAAAAGATACGCACGATGCCAACGGATCCAGCACGGGTGCGGCGCACGGATCCAGGGGAACCCGAAAAGTGCCCTGTTTGGGCATTTCATCAAATTTACTCTGACGATGAGAAACAAACCTGGGTACAAAATGGCTGTCGCAATGCAAGCATTGGTTGTATTGATTGCAAGCAACCAGTGATAGATAGTATCTTGGCAGAATTAGCACCGATTCAAGAACGTGCTAATACTTATATTGAGGAGCCAGAATCTGTCCGTGCTATTCTGGCTGAAGGTTGTGAACAAGCCCGCACCGCAGCCCGCGAAACGCTTGAAGAGGTGCGGCAAGTTATGGGGTTAATGTACCGTTGAACAATGATATTGAGAATAATCATTCTGAAGTCAGTGCCGACAAGACTCAAATTGAAGAAAGTACCCAAGTTGAAATGAGTACTGAGGTAGCCTTACCCCAGGTAATTGTGCAGGGGGCGCCGCTTGAAAGTTTGCCAACGGATCTCTATGTACCGCCGGATGCTCTACAAGTTTTCCTGGAAAGTTTTGAAGGGCCTTTAGATTTATTATTGTATTTGATACAGCGTCAAAATCTGGACATTTTGAATATTCCGATTGCTGATATTACTCACCAGTATTTGCAATACGTGGATTTAATGCAAGAATTTAATTTGGATTTAGCGGCAGAATATTTGCTCATGGCGGCGATACTCATGGAAATTAAATCGCGCCTGCTGCTCCCTTCTACCCAAGAAAATGAACAGGAATCTGATCCACGCGCTCAATTAGTTCAACAATTGCGGGAATATGCCCAATATAAACAAGCCGCTCAAGATTTAGATGCTTTACCCAGGATGGAAAGAGACATTTTTCTAGCCGTTGTGGAACGACCCAATATTCCAAAAGAAATCATCGTGCCTGACATCAGTTGGTCCGCCATGCTAGAGGCTATGCAAGATGTTATGGAACGCGCTTCCCTGTTTACTTCACATCAAATCATGCGTGAACCTTTATCAGTGCGTGAACGTATGAGTTTTATTTTAGAACAGTTAAAAATAACACAAACCATTGATTTTATGAGTTTTTTTACGCTAGAAGAAGGACGTGCTGGTGTCGTGGTGACATTATTAGCCATATTAGAATTAGCGAAAGAATCACTCATACAAATTGTTCAACCACAACCGTTTGAAATGATACAAGTTGTCAGTTTAGAATAAGCAAACATGACGGAGCAACCTCTCAAACAGATTATTGAAGCCGCTTTATTCGCTGCCGGTAAACCGTTAACAATTGACCATTTAGTGGATTTATTTGTAGAATCAGAGCAACCAGAACGCAGTGCGGTGCGAGCTGTTCTGCGAGAATTACTGGAAGATTATGCCGAGCGAGGCATAGAATTGCTACAAGTGGCGGGTGGTTATCGTTTTCAAACTAAAACCGAACTCATTCCCTGGCTAAAAAGGTTACAACCAGAACGTTCGCCCCGTTATTCAAGGGCTGTGCTTGAAACTATCGCTATCATCGCCTATCGTCAACCAATTACTCGGCGCGAAATTGAATCCATACGTGGAATCAGTGTCAGTACGGATATGATGAAAAGGTTGCAGGATTATAATTGGATCCGAATCTTGGCGCATCGTGATACGCCAGGTCGCCCTGCTCTTTTTGGGACGACTCGTGCTTTTTTAGACTATTTTAATCTGAAAAACCTGAGTGATTTACCACCGCTAATGGAACTAAAGGAAATGCTAGGGGAACAAATTGAATTGTTTGAGTCGGAAAAAGAAAGTCAGACAGAACCCGCTGCTGATGAATCTGAAGTCAATGTCCCTGAATCTGAAGTTGTAACTGATTCAGTTAAGTAGGGTGGGTAGAGTGAAAACGCAACGCAGTAAGGTTCAACCCACCATACGCTTGCTAATTCAAAGGAAACCGCAATGGCTTATGGTACATTTAATTCAGTTACAGAAGTCGCCACAAAATTTGATATTAAAGTGGATAAAGAAACCCCTTTTGTCAATACAAAAAAAATAGAAATTCCAAACCGATTATTTTCTCTGATAGAAAAAAAATTAAGAGATCGAATAAATTATGTCAGTGAATATGCTATTTGTGAAACAATAATTCGTCCGATTTTAGATATTTTTGCTGAAAATTCTCCACTGAAAATTTGGTCACATGTTGCTTATAATGTTGATAAAGAAAAAGGATTGATTGGAGAACCAGATTATTTAATCGCACTAAGAAATAAATATGGTGGCATGGAAACCCCTGTACTTTGTGTGATAGAAGCGAAAAAAGATAATTTTGACGAAGGATGGAGTCAAGCTTTAGCAGAAATGGTTGCCTCTTCTATACTTGGTGCAACAAATTGTTATGGAATAGTAACTACTGGTGCTTTTTGGCAATTTGGAAAATTAGAAAACGGTGTTTTTGTAATTGATCCAATATCTATATCTGCACTCCGTGAATTACAATATATATTGAATATAATTAATTGGATATTTGAAGAAATCAGATGTGGTAGGTTAGCTAATGACGTATACTGCACACGGGCACAAACTGAACTTTTTTTATTTGAGGAAGGTGGGCAAAAAAAAGACT
>QNES01000203.1 GCA_003645255.1 Gammaproteobacteria bacterium | reverse complement strand
GCTCTTAATGGAGATAATTGTAATTATTAGACATTAACCCCCTGAACATCAATTACTAAACCTAGGATAATTCGTTATGAAAAATTTTTTGATTGGCGGAATGATAGCCATTTTTGCTATGCAATGGGTCCAAGCAGCAACCATTTGTGATGCCAGGGAAGCCCTGGCTGATGCTCGTCTCAACCTGATGTTTATGGTAATGTCCATGGATAAAGCAGAACAAGATGCTTTAAAAGTGGAAATTGATGACGCAAGTACAGAGCTGGAAAAAGTGATAGCAGCTATGCTTAAAGATGAAAACAAGACTGATGATGGTCAACTCACTGCTGTACAGAACACTTGGGCTGCGTTTAAAAATACCCGTGAGACTGAAATTGTGCCAGCAATTTATGCAGGTGATAATATAAAAGCCATAGGGATAGCCACTGGTATCCAAGCTGAACGTATGGATACTATGAATGGAAGCATTCAGGCGCTTAATGGAGATAATTGTAATTAGTCTCCGTCAGGAAACACTGAAAAAGCTAAAGTTTTGGACTCCCTATTGTATTATTGTTTGGAGTCCAAAGCTTCAGCTTTGGAGGAATGCTATAAGAGAGGATGAATAATGATTCAAAATACCTTGATTAAGTTTGCGATTGCCTTTTTTATCATTTTTATGGTGACAGCGTGTAACGAGGAAAAAGAAGGACAACAGGCAGTTCAGGCTTTTTTAACGGAAATGAGTCCTGAATTAGCCAGAAAGATTGAGCAGATTAAGAAAGAAATTTCCATCACTGAGGAAAAAATTGAGACATTATCTGAACTTAAACGCAAACATCCCAATTACGCTGGCAAAATAGAAACTTCACGTAGGCAGTGGAAAGTTTTGCAAGATAAATTGAAACTGAGTTTAAAGGAAATCGGAGATGTAGTAGAAAGCACTTATGTTGCGTATGAGTTGGATAGAATTCAAGGCGGCAATCAATTCAACAAAATAGCGGGTGAACTGCTCGCTTCGGCTGATTCAGTATTGGCTTCTGCCGGCATGACTAAAGATGCCATTGAACAAGCGTCAAACGAAGTAGAAGTAGAAGAGGCACATTTGTCATCGTCAAATGATATTAGCGATATTTCTTATGACATTCATCAACCAACAGAACGTGATACTTCTGAAACTGAAGAATCACTGACTTTTGAGATGACAGAGGAAGAACCACCGACTGAGTTAGAAGCTCTAAGAATCACAAGTGAGCAAGAATCTTTAACCAGTATTTCATCTTTTTGTGATGCTGCGACATCTCTAGCTAATGTTAATGTGAATTTGATGATGATGGTTATGTCGACGGTTCAAGCCGAGCAAGATAGTTTTAGGGCAAAGATTGACAAAGCAAATACAGAATTTGAAAAAGCTATTGCAATGCTTCAAAATGGAAATCAGGCTGATGCTGATCAATTCACTGCTTTACAGGAAACCTGGATGGTGTTTAAAAATACCCATGAGCTTGAAATTATTCCAGCCATTATGGCTGGTAATAACGATGAAGCCTTAGAAATTGCACATAGTATCCAAGCAAAACGTATGGAGACTATGAATGATATAATTCAGGCAATTAATGGGGATAATTGCGATTAATCAGTCATTAACAAATTAAACTTGACAGCTTTACCTGTCAGGTTTGGTTTTAAATGGCTTTAAAAACGGAGAAATATATGCTTATTAGACTATTCATTATTTTGGCAGTCTTTTTAGTTTCGGCTTGTAACGAAAATGGTTCTGAACAGTCAGAATCAGTATTTTCAAGTGAAGTACAGGGCGAAACTTCTACACCCGTTGAAGTACAAGAAGTCAGCTTATTAACTGACATACAAGGGCAAACCACTGCTAGCTTAAAGGGAACTGATGATAATGCCAACGGCATACGCGATGATATTGATCAACTCATTGCTAAAAAGTTTTCATACACCCAGGAGATAAAACGTGCGGCTGAACAAGAGGCGCGTGCTTTACAACAATTTATGGAAGTTAAAACGAAGGAGGAGGCTTTAAAAGCAGCTGAACAAATTGCGCGAGCAACAAGCTGTACTTTTAAAAGACTATCCGCTTCCATTCGTGATTATGAAAAGAGGCAAGCATTGTCTAAAGAGATAGAAGTTTGGACAACGAATACGAAAGAACGGTTGCTCAAGTATTTAGAATCCAGCAAACTGATTGGTGGCGCATCTTTTATGCAGCCAGTTGAACCTGTCTGTGATTGTATTAATTGTGAATTTGGTGTTGTCGCCGCCTCTGCTCAACAAAATGATTGTGAGCAGGCAAAATTTCGAGTCGTCTTTAGCAATGGGGAATTGACAAGCCCTAAACAGGCTTTTACTGCCCTGAATGAGTTAGCTCTTAGCTTAGGTAATAGTCATGCTGATCAAGGCATAACATATGATCTTGCTTACAATTACTCAGATGAGGCATTTAAGCAACTTTCGCAATCATCAGATCAGCGTCTGTGGTATGTTGATTTAGCACGACAGGTGTATAACTGGAAATATAAAGTTAATACGCCAGAGTTGAATGAGCATGTTCAAAAATATAGGGAAGCCATTTTACATGGGCAGAAAGTGTTAGTCGTTTCTCATTCGCAAGGGAATTTTTATACTAACCTGGCTCAACAAATGTTGGCTAACCTGAAACCGACTATTTTTATGGAAGGCTTCGGTATATTTGGTGTCGCAACTCCAGCCACTCATGTTGGGGGTAAGGGCACTTATCTGACTAATCACCTTGATATTATCACATCAGTGCCAAGTTCATTGCCGGCAAATTGGACCTTACGCCGGGCTGATAGCGGTAAAATTGTTGATCATATTGGCTCTATCCCAGCCCATCATTTCAGTGATACCTACTTATCACCCTATTATGATATTCGTCCAGAAGTCATTAAGGGTATCAAGCAGGAACTCAGTAAGTTAAAAAAGCCGCCCCAAGTGACTAAAAGTGGCTCAATGACAGTTACGCTGAATTGGGATACTGGAAACAGTAATGATATTGATCTGCATGTTTTTGAACCGGACAAAACTCATGTCTATTTTAGCAGTAAAACGGGTAACAGTGGGTATTTAGATGTTGATAATAGACAAGGATTTGGTCCGGAACATTATTATACGGATTGTCAAAAATTACAAGTTGGGGAATATCTTGTGAGAGTGCAGTATTTCAGTGATAGCTCTACACCCGCACGACAAGTGACAACAACAGTGACTATTTCAATCCCAGGTTCAACCAGAACTTTTATAAGCAAACTAGATAAATCTAACCAAAGTTCCAGTTTTGTGAACTTAGCGAAAGTTGTTATTGGGCGAACTGGTGGAAGATTGAACTATCAGATTATTCCGATGGTTGCTGCTAGTGAATAGTGGTAAATCACTCAGGTTTTTCAGATTAAAATAGTCTAAAAAAGCACGAGTCGTTCCAAAAAGTGCAGGGCGAGCTGGCGTATCACGATGCGCTAAGGAATGAAAATTAAATAATACCCTAAAAATGATAACCATTGCTAATCACTATCATAATGATATAAGGAAAACTTTATGGACTTATCCATGACATCAATAGACGAAATGATGAAAGGATTGCCCTTTTATGCACAATTAGAAGTGCGAGATTTTGTGACATTTTTACGCGCAAAATATATCCGAAAACCAACCAGACATTAGAATGGCGGAACAGTTAATCATGTATCTCGTTATACTAATATCTGGTTAGAACGTCTGCTCAACCAAGAAAAGGCGGATGAAGTGGCGCGATTTCTGAGTCAAATACCGTCTGAACACCTGATGATGACAGATTTTACCTTTCATTCGATTGGAGTCATACTCACGATGAACAAGAAACACTGAAAACTTCCCCTTGTTTTAAGTTTAGGTGTGGCAAGGGCAAGTGTATTTTTATCACATTTAAACACTTTAATCTGGTAGGAGACATTAAATTATGTCAATTCAATATAAACGTACCAATTGGGTATGACGATTGGAAGACTTTTCTGACCGTTGTTCAAGTGGTTTTGGACTTGGGCAATGCTTAATAGCGGGCATACTCGCTATCTTTACTGGGGTAAGCCGATTACTACCGGTGACGCGGTGGTTATCTGTTATCCTTTCGCCGGATGTGCCGGTGGTATCTACTTTTGGGGCTAGTTCTGCCTTGAAATCTCCAGCGTCTATTTGGCGTGGTGTTGTATTTGTTGTTCTTGTCGTGGGTTTGATGGCGATGGGGCGTGGTGCTTGGGCATTTTCTTGTGCGGATGTCACCGAAATCCCCAAAACCGAATGTGAAGCCTTAGTTGATTTTTACAATAGTACTGATGGTGCTAATTGGGGAAAGAACATTGGCTGGAATAAGACAAATACGCCTTGTAGTTGGGGTATTGTCAAATGTAGCGATGGGCATGTTACCATCATATCCAAAAATATTATATTGCCTAGCAAAATAAGTGGTTCTTTCCCAGAGTCGTTTATCAATTTAAGTTATTTGGAACATATCGATTTGCAAAATAACCAACTAAGCGGTTCTATCAAGTTATTGGAGAATTTGAGCCGTTTGAAATCTATCTCTCTAGGTAATAACCAACTAAGCGGTTCGATCCCAGAGTCATTTGGCAATTTGAAGTATTTGCAAAATCTCCTGTTGTACGGTAACCAACTAAGTGGTTCGATCCCTGAGTCGTTGGGAAATTTGGGCACAAAGATGTCGTATCTCTATCTGCAAAATAATCAACTAAGCGGTTTTATCCCTGAATCGTTGGGGAATTTGAGGTATTTGCAAGTTCTCCAACTGCAAAATAATAAATTGTGTGGAGACATTCCACAGTCGTTGTGGAACCTGATTCATGCAAGCAAAGACAGGTTGTTTTTACAAAATAACCACTTAACAGCTAATCCTGATATGATTGCTTGGCTTAATGCCAATTCTACTTGGGGAGAACAAACGCCCTGTCCAACCCCTAAAACGACTAAAACTGATTGTGCTGTTCAGACTCAAATTCCTAAAGTGGAATGTGAAGCCCTTGTTGATTTATATAATAGTACGGATGGTGCTAATTGGGGAAACAACACTGGTTGGTTGAAGACGAATACGCCTTGTAGTTGGTATGGTGTAAGAGGATGTAGCGATGGGCATGTTACCGATCTCAATCTGGGCGATAACCAACTAAGCGGTTCGATCCCTGAGTCGTTGAGCAATTTGAGCAGTTTGTATTTTCTCAATTTGAACAATAACGAATTGTGCGGAGATATCCCACTGTCGTTGATGAGCCTTGGCTTCCTACAAAAGGGTTGGTTTAACTTACAAAACAACCACTTAACTGCTTCTGACCCTGAGCTGATTGCTTGGCTTAATGCCAATTCTACTTGGGGAGATCAAACGCCCTGTCCAACCCCAACTGATTGTGCTGTTCAGACTCAAATTCCTAAAGTGGAATGTGAAGCCTTAGTTGCCTTGTACGAAAGTACAGATGGTGATAATTGGAAAGATAATACGGGTTGGAATGAGACGAATACGCCTTGTAGTTGGTATGGTGTCTCATGTGGTGATGGGCATGTTACCAGTATCAACCTTGGCGACTACCATAACGGTGGTAACGATTTAAACGGTTCTATTCCTGATTCGTTAGGGAATTTGAGGAATTTGCAGTATCTTTCTATGAGAGAAAACCACCTAAGCGGTTCGCTCCCTGAGTCGTTTGGCAATTTGAGCAATTTGAAGAGTATTGAACTGAACCGTAACCAACTAAGCGGTTCTATCCCTGAGTCGTTTGGCAATTTGAGCAATTTGAAGAGTATCCTGTTGTCTCATAACCAACTAAGCGGTTCTATTCCTGAGTCGTTGGGCAATTTGAGCAATTCTTTTTGGAGGCTCAGACTGAATAATAACCAACTAAGCGGTTCGATCCCTGAGTCGTTGGGGAATTTGATCAGTATGTGGGATTTATCTCTGAGGAATAACCAACTAAGCGGTTCGATTCCTGAGTCGTTTGGGAATTTTGGCAATTTGTATTATCTCGCACTGAATGATAACCAACTAAGCGGTTCGATCCCTGAGTCGTTGGGCAATTTGAGCAAATTGCTGACTTTAGATATGAGCAATAACCAACTAAACGGTTCGATCCCTGAGTCGCTGGGCAATTTGAGCAAATTGCATCAGTTTTCACTGAACAATAACGAATTGTGCGGAGACATTCCACTATCGTTGATGAATCTTCTGAGTAATTTTGTTCTGAGTGGTTCTCATTTTTTTTATTTAAATAACAACCACTTAACGATTTCTTCTGATGATCCTGATCTGATTGCTTGGTTTAATGATAATTGGAGGTTTGGAGGTCAAACACCCTGTCCAACCCCTAACCCCGACGGTTTTATGGTAGTACAAGGCAATCTCACCGAAAATGGGCAACCGATGCCAGTTGGAACAACAATTACCTTTGTTGTAAATGACAGTGTTATTGGAGAAACAACTACACTCACCGCCGGCAAATTTAATCAAAATAGCCTATCAG
>QNES01000202.1 GCA_003645255.1 Gammaproteobacteria bacterium | reverse complement strand
TTTCAAAAGGTTAAGTCCATATTGTTAAAACGGACTGAGCGACTACGGTTGGAACTGTTCAACCAGGACTCTAGTTGCAACCCTTCAGGGTTATCAACAGAGAGCGAATCACCTAATGGGCAATTTTGTCCAACTTTTTAGGAGCAGCAGTATTTTATGAACGCTAAAAATCTTAGCATTTTTGCCATTTTTACTTTAGTGCTTGTTATTGCCGCGATTATGCTTACGCATCAAGATAGGGCACCCACTATTTCTTCCTTTGAAAAGGAAGCATTTTTTCCAAATTTGGAAAATGTTATCAATGATGTGACGGAGATCGACGTGAGCAACCAGAGCGAATCTATCACGCTGCTTCGAGTGGGTGAAAATTGGCAGTGGCTGATCAAGGAAAAACATCTTTATCCTGCTTCATTGGATAAAGTCCATAAGTTGTTATTGGGTGTCGTTCATTTAACGATTCTTGATGCGAAAACGAATAACCAGGATCGTTATGCTGAAATCGGGGTGGAAGATGTTTTGGAAGAAGGCGCTAAATCGGTGCTTTTAACTTTCAAAAAGAGCGAAGGTGAAATCGTGGCGAGTTTGATCGTCGGTCATGATCGTGTCGCTAAAGTTGATTCAACTCGCAGGGAAATTTATATCCGCAAACCTGATGAAAAACAAGCTTGGCTTACTTTAGGGCAATTGCCAATCGAAAAAACGGCAAAGGATTGGTTGGAGCCGCAAATTGTCAATCTTGACGGCGACAACGTGCGTCAAGTCAGTGTGACACATCCAGATGGGGAGCATCTTGTCGTGTTTAAAGATAGCCCTGATGATGAAGATTATCAACTTGCTGATTTGCCTGAAAATGCTCAGGTTAAATTACCTTATATGTTGAATAATATTGCAACGACTTTGACTCGTTTAGATTTAGACGATGTGACAACTGATAGCGAATTTGAAGATGATGCGACAATTCGTGCCGTATTTACTACTTTCGATGGATTGGAAGTCACTATGCTAACAACGGAAAAGGGTGGGAAGCATTATGCTCAATTTACGGCTGCATTTAATCCGGCATCGGTGTTTGTTGAACCAACGGATGATGAAACAGATGAAGAACCTCAAAATGTGGATGCTGCGGATTCTGAGGAGCTTGAAAATGAAACAGTGGATGTTAAAAAACAAGCTGAACAATTAAATACCCAATTTAAGGGCTGGGTGTATGAGCTGTCTAAATACAAGGTGGATGATTTGGCTAATAAGCGCGATGATTTAATCAGTGTAGAAGAAGCACCTGCCAAAGAAATTATTCTTGAAGCGATTGAAGAAGAATTGCCTTACGCTTATGGAACACCCTCCACAACGGAGTAATCCATTCCCAAAACCCGTTCCATTGTCATACGACACACAGGTTTTTATAAAGGGCAGCAAGTCTGCCCTTACTAATATGTTAATTTCATGTAGGGCGAACATAAGTGTTCGCCTTCCTAAAAATCACAGTAACGTTTTTTTGTCATATAAATCAATAAGTTAATGCCGAATGTGTTGATTTTCAGCAGTAGGTGCTGATTTTCAACACATTTTTTATCTATCCCTTTGATTTTAAAACAAAAAAAAATCAAAAATAGGTGCAAAAAATGGCTCAAATGTGCTGATTTTCAGCACTTTTTTTCAGAATCATCACCATAAACTTCGATTAATTTCAATTTTTGCTTTATAAATCAACAAGTTAACAACATTGGCATCCAATTTGCTATAGTAAATAGCGAGTTTCAATACAATACATTTTATTGAATTGAACATTTTTATTTTTTCATTTTGATTGATTCATCTAGGAGAAATGCTATGTTGATAATGAAACAACAAAAGGGTTTTACCCTTATCGAATTGATGATCGTTGTTGCGATTATTGGTATTTTGGCTGCAGTTGCTATCCCTGCTTATACTGATTACATGAAGCGCTCGAAAGCTGCTGAAGCAATGGGTCTGTTGGGTGGTTTGAAGGCGCCTGCTGAAGAGTATGGTATTACAGCCAATGCTGTACCTCATCCAGCTTCAATAGAAGGCAAAACGTCAGGTAAGTATACGAAGAATATTACAGCTGACGGCCTTTGTTATCGGGCTGTAATGCACGATACAGATGTATCCGGTGAAGATTTTAGTAAATACATAGGACTTTGCTACCGTCCAAGCAAGAAGGATTGGAGTTGTTTTAAAGATGATGCTGGTAATGATGCTAGTACAGTTCCAAGCAAATACTTAGCCTCCGCTTGTAAGAAAGAGAATTAATATCATTTCTTAGTCGGTTCGGCTGACTCTTAAAAACCCGCTCTTGAGGAGCGGGTTTTTTATTGCCCTTTTGAAAAAATTTTGGATAAAGGAGAAAATCATGTTGTTGATAATGAACCCCCAAAAGGGGTTTACCTTGAAGGGTTTTACCTTGATTGAAATGATGGTCGTGGTGGCAATCATTGGCGTTATGGCTGCGCTTGCTACCCCTGCTTACACTAACTACATGAATAGATCAAAAGTGGTTGAAACCCTCAACTTATTGGCGGGTTTAAGGACACCGGCAGAAGAGTGGGGTATTAGTGCTGGCAATGTGCCTGAACCTGCTTCGTTAAATATCAGAACGACGGGTAAATTTACCAAAAACATTGTGAAAAGTACGACAGACACACTTTGTTATGAAGCAACATTACATGATACCGAGATATCAGGGAACGATTTTAGTAAGGCGATCAAATTTTGCTATGACCCAAGTGATAACACTTGGAACTGTAATGAAAGTACCATTGATATTGTATATTTACCTTCAGCCTGTAAACGGACAAATTTCTAGGCTTATATGAATAAAATAACCACTACGCACCAATTTATATATGGAAGTTTCTTTTTAATCGTTTTGGTAGGTACAGTTTGGCTTTATTGGGGAGGATTAAACGGGACCTATTTATTCGATGATTCCCCCAATCTAGCAGATTTGGCAGATATTGAAAACACAAGAGACATCGCCAAATTTGTCACTGAAGGCATTTCTAGCCAACTTGGTCGCCCCATCTCACTATTAACTTTTGCCCTGCAAGCCCATCATTGGCCCAATAGTCCTTGGGATTTTAAATATGTCAACCTAATGATACATTTAGTCAATGGTTGTTTGATCTTCTTGTTGGTACTCTACCTCACGCGCCTGATGAAATTACCGGAAAAGCGGGGACGCTTACTGGCTTTATTGACGGCTTCATTATGGTTAGTCCATCCGATACAAGTTTCCACTGTACTTTATGTCATACAGCGCATGACTCAACTAACGGTGCTTTTTACGTTGGCTGGTTTACTGGCTTACTTAAAAGGTCGTCAACAGTTAGCACAGGATCAACTGAAATCTGGTTTTTTTTGGGTATCTATCGGCGTTGGCTTGGGAGGTATACTGGCAACACTGAGTAAGGAAAATGGAATATTGCTCGTTTTATATATTCTGGTACTTGAAATAACCGTCTTGCACACATTACCTAAGCCCCGTTATTGGCGAATCTGGTCGTGGATATTCCTTTATTTCCCCCTTATTTTACTCGCCTTTTACTTCGCAACACATGTTAGCAGCCTATTGCATGCTTATAACATACGAGATTTTACGATGGGAGAACGCTTGCTAACCCAGGCAAGATTACTCACAGAATATTTCGGTAAAACCATATTTCCCCATCCACAAGCATTTGGGTTATTTCATGATGACTACCCCATTTCCCGTCATATACTTAATCCCCCAGCAACACTCTTCAGCGTTATTTTTATCATTTCCATGTTTGGTGCTGCTATCTCTTTACGTCGCAAATATTCCGTATTTTCTTTAGGTGTTCTTTGGTTTTTAGCAGGGCATATTTTAGAATCCAGCTTTATCGGGTTAGTCATTGCCTTTGAACACCGTAATTATTTACCTATTTTTGGGATATTGTTTGCCAGCATTTATGGTATGTTATGGTTATTTGACCGCTTTTCAAACATTTTTTTACGCAAAATAGCGATTTTAGTCAGTGTTTTATGGTTGAGCATTTTCCCTATTATCACTTATTCAGAAACGGATTTATGGGGTAAGCCGCTGATGCAAGCCGCATTGTGGGCAAAAGAAAAACCATTATCTCGCTATGCCCAATCACATGCCGCCGCTTTATTTGCCAGTCGAGGTGATTTTGACCGGGTAGAAAACTACTATAAAACGATGGTCAAAAATTTTCCTCAAGATGCCAGTCCCCATCTACTATGGCTATTAGCAGCCTGTATCTTTGATAAAATAGAACCACCGAATATTGAACAGGTTTTGCATTATTCTGAAATTGGCAAAATTGACATGCTAACAAGTGTCGCTTTAAATACAATAATGGGGAGGGCTGGACAATGTGATCAGATTTTGCAATCTGATGCAATACATCAGCTTTTCAAAGCCGTGCTGAAAAATCCAAATAGTCGTCCCTATCGGGGCAATATCTATTTTATTTATGGAAAGTTTTATGCTAACCATGAAAAAAATTATGATCAGGCTATCGTCATGGTTGACAAAACTTCAACCAATACGGCACAACTTAAAATGCAGCGTCTTTTTTGGTTGATCAAAGCTAATCGTTTTGAAGAAGCCCTTATTTATGTTAAAAAAATACGGGAAGAATTTGATAGCATATCAAGAAATTTGTATGCCGATGATTTAATCTATTTTGAAAGTTTAGCTTTTAAACTACAAAAAATATTTGAAGAAATTAAACAACATCGAAGTACAACGGATTGATGAAATCAACGGATTTTTGTAACTATTCAGTCAAAATGTAGGGTGGTTTCGAGGGTTTTATTGCCCACCATCATCAGTAAGGTGGGCAATAAAAAGACCTTGCCCACCCCTACGATACTACGATACTTTAGCCTCGAATGGTGAATGGTGAATGATTATTAGTTGTGGAATGAACCGATTCATTTATGTTAACTAAAACTAACAAACATTAACAATAGCACCCATAAGGGTGGGGGAATCTCCCAATGACCTGATGAAAATACCTCTAGCTCCATTCAGGTCGCGGTCAAGTGTGATACCACCTGACCTAATGACTCTTGATCCACCGACTTTTTTAATCTTCGAGGATAAAGTTTTTCTTCAAAAAACTTTATCCTCGAAACCAGTCCAACTCACGGTTTGACTGGTATAAGCTTCGCAAACGTCAATCACTTTTTTACCCAATTCAATGGTCTTGTTCTTTAAGCGCATCTTGAATTGATAGTGCGCCCACGTCAACATAGCCCTAACAGTCTTTGAACGAATCTTGCGATGAGATTTACCCACCATTTGGCTTGTCTCAAAAGTCGGTAATAGAATCACATCAAAGTTATCCACAAGAAAACGAGCGGTTTTAAAATGGATTTCTTTAGTAAGATTCTTAATCTTTTTTCGGATTCTGGCAGTGGCTCTTTTCATCTCATGTTTCGCCTTACCGGTGGCTTTACTCGTACGCGAGATTAAAGCATCCAAATGAAAGCAAAGTCGTTGAATACGCCCAAAATCATCATAACCAATGTGTCCGGCGACACTCTCAGAATAAAAAGATTGAAATGTCCGTACACCAGGATCCAGAGCGACCACACGCCCTTGGTTCTCGGCTACGTGGGTTATTATTTTATGGGGTACGGATAGAAACCATTCATTATATTGATAAATCAATCGGCTATCCAAGGGCGATTCAGGTAAAGATTCGCCTAAACGCATGCCTTTACCTGAAATACGCGGATAAATCCCAGTGTCCTTGATAGCCGACTTTGGTATATAACAAGACTGCGTTGGTGCTTTACGGCTCCTAAATTTAGGATGTCCACCTGCTTTCCAAAAAGCTTGATGTGCTTCTTTAACAGCAATTCCTTTGATTTGAAATGGAACCTCATCACACCATTCAGGCAACTGTTTAAGCAAATCCTTTTTAATATCCATCCATGAGGGTGAAAAATTCACACAAGAACGAATATAGTCAATAGTCTGGTTAAAGGTATATCGACTGCAATCATGCCATTTTTTAAACGTCTGCTTTTGTTGAGGGGAAGGATAAAGCTTGACGGACTTGGCTTTTGTCGTTTCTGAGTCCATGCATTCTACAACTGAAGACGTGAAGAATGCTGAGTAGGTCTGTTGTGAACTCCTGTTCTGGGGATAAATTAGTCTGCTTGAGAACCATGATTTTTCCACCGCTTTGCTCAACGATCCATTCAACGTTTATTCTATAATCAACTAACTGATTTTGCTACAAAAAATAACGTTTCAACTTTACACGTTATTTTAGGTGTATTATATTGTTATTTTGTTCGGACATATAACCGAGATGATTTTATCATTGGATTACCTACCCTAAATCGGAATAACGCGACTTATAAAAAAACCGGGGTGTGTCCCACCTATCCAACGGGCTAGATTTAATAAATAATTGATTTTTAATGAAAAAATACCGTTTTGGCTCGAATTTGCAACCTCTCAAAAAATGGGACTGCAAATTTTTCTCAATTAATTCAACTAGTTATTGAACATTCACTCATATTCTC
>QNES01000201.1 GCA_003645255.1 Gammaproteobacteria bacterium | reverse complement strand
CGTTGTAAAACGTCGTGGAGATTTTTTTTGGGTTTTATCGCGGTCTTTTCCACGTCCATCACCAACACAACAGGCACCTCTTTATCTAGTTTAGGCGGTGCCTGGTTAATCCAACGAAATTGTTCGCCATTGTAAGTGGCTTCGTAAGTTTGTAACATGGCTAATCTCCAATTTAGATTTAAAGTTTTATACTAACGACAGACCTGCCAGGTTTAAAAAACCTGGCAGGTCTCAGCCCTACGTTCGTGGAACAAATTCTCCATTTCGCCAAGAAGGCGCAGCAATCACTTCGCCTAGATTAGCTTCAACCAGTTTTTCTCTCGCTTCTAATAAACGAGTCACTAAGCCCGGTTCAACGGCAGCATAAGTCGCTTCATCTTCTTTCCGTTTGACGACTATGCCCAACAGTTCTGTAATCGCATTGCCAACGGAATTTTGAGAAATCGTCACAATCAACCTGCCCTTATCATCACGATAAAGTAGTTGTTTATAGGCGGGTCTCCAACGAATCTCATTAGCAAACAGAGGGTCTTGGATCACTTTTTCTCTTAAATCGCGAGCCACACGTTGAAATCGTCCGCTGTCTAATAACACTTCACTGATTTGATGAGGAAAATTAGCCTGTTTTGGCACATGTGGTTCGCCGGTAGAAACTAAAGCGAAAAAGGTGCGATAAAAATCAAGGAAACCCAATAGCACCTGCTCATATTCATACCAAAAATATTGATTTTTGAGGAGTGAAACCCCGCCCTTTAATTCCCAACTCGGCAAGCCTTGTGGATAACCCGTTAATTTGATTGCAGACTCGTTGCTTGGAATTTGAGACAATATTTGTAAATCCAACACTTCCAAAAATTCGTGATAAACACCACTTAAATGTCGTAAAAACAAACTATGATGTCCACTATCAGTCAAATTCAGATCATTCGCATTAGCCAGTTTAGCATTTTCCAAGTCTTGCATTGGAAACGCCATAAAATGGTTATGGATCATGCGAATACTTGGCACGCCTGGCTTATTAAGTGGCCAGGTCGCATCTAAACTGGCTTCACCGAAAAGAATCAGGTGTTCTGCCGGATCAGGGTATTTTTCCAGCATGTATTCAAACATAATACGAGTCATCTGGCTCCAAACTTTCTTTTGTTGACGCGACATTTGATCACGTCTGACGGGGCGCCCTAATGGATCTAAGATACGTTTGGATGTATCTAAAATGATTGAGGCATCAAATTCGACACTGTGACCAATCAATTTGCGATACATTAACAGGTTTTCAGGTGTGCGAAATAAACCGTTTTCTTCCGCTAAGTTTTTCAAATTAGCGGGACTATTAAAAAACTCCACGGGTGCCATACCCTGTGGGATAGTCAGAGACATTTTAGGACGAGGTGTTATAATTTCCCTTGCGCCTGTTTTCATAAGTTATATTCCTTTTAATGGAAGTACAACGGATTATGGAAAGAAACAGATATTAGATTTTGATAAAAACACCGTTTTAAAAAAAATGCTGCTTATCAAAATTTATTTTAACATAATCACGACAAACCGTTAATTTCCTAAATCCGTTGTACTTAATGATATTATAATTTATAATTTAACCTAAAATTTTTATAAAGCTTTTCAAAAAAAATGACTAATCAAAATGTACCCTCTATCCATCCATTACCTCCATTAATCGCTAATCAAATTGCGGCGGGGGAAGTGGTAGAACGCCCGGCATCAGTGGTGAAAGAATTATTAGAAAATAGTTTGGATGCCAAAGCTGACAATATTGAGGTTGATATTGAGCAGGGCGGTATTGCCCTTATACGGGTTCGCGATAATGGTTTTGGTATTCGCCAAAAAGAACTCTTATTAGCGTTAGATCGGCATTCTACTAGTAAAATCAAAGACTTAGATGATTTAAATCGTATCAATAGCTTAGGTTTTCGGGGTGAAGCCCTGGCAAGTATTGCATCTATTTCCAGATTAATGTTAAGTTCGCGTTTTTATAATGATGAAGTAGGGCATTGTGTTCGTTTAGAAGGGCAAGTAGAACCATCCACCTCGGAGCCAATAGCGCATCCCGTGGGTACAACGCTAGAAATACGAGACTTATTTTATAACACCCCGGCACGGCGCAAGTTTTTACGCACCGATAAAACTGAATTTGGGCATATACATGAAACGATTAAACGTTTAGCCCTCAGTCGTTTTGATGTATGTTTTAAATTGACGCATAACCACAAAACATTAATGGCTTTAAAAGTGGCACCGACTGAAGAAGAACAATTACAACGAGTTGCCATGCTATGTGGTCCCGATTTTGTGGAACAGGTTTTAAATATTCAAGAAACGTCTAGCGAATTACAATTAACAGGCTGGATCACGCAACCCACTTATTCGCGCAGTCAGCCCGATATGCAATACTTTTTTGTCAATGGGCGTATTATCCGCGATAAACTGATCAATCATGCCATACGTCAAGCTTATGAAGATGTGCTATACAGCGGTCGCCATCCTGGTTATGTACTATATTTAAAAATTGATCCCAGTGAGCTTGATGTGAATGTTCACCCGACGAAAAATGAAGTTCGTTTTGCCCAAAGTGAATTAGTGCATCATTTCTTAGTTAATACCTTGCAAAATCGTCTCGCGAAAACTTCTCCGAGCCAAGTCGGTGGTCCACCAATACACCCCCCTCAAACTTCTCCGGCAACCAGCACCCATAAACAACTTAATCTCCCTAAACGCCCTTCTGCCTCAGCAATACGTGAAACAACGCAAATTTATGAAGCATTGCAAGCACCGCTCTTGTCAGAAGAATCATTTCCTGATCCTGAAGATTATACGATACCCTCACAACCAATTCCACCTTTAGGTTATGCCCTAGCCCAATTGCATGGAGTCTATATTCTTGCTCAAAATGCTGAAGGCTTAGTATTAGTGGATATGCACGCTGCCCATGAGCGCATTACTTATGAAAAGATGAAATCCACCTGGCAAGCGGATAACCTGAGTGCCCAAATTTTGCTCGTACCTGTCACTGTATCAGTGAGTGAGCATGAAGCCGAAATAGCAGAGCAACAGCTTGAATTATTTAATCAACTAGGATTTGAGATCAGTCGCGCCGGACCAGAAACACTCATTGTACGCCAAATACCAATGCTATTAACGGATGCCAATGTGACGATGTTGGTACGTGATGTCTTAGCCGATTTATCACATTTTGATATAAGTAACCGACTCCAAGAAAATGTACAGAAAATTTTAGCCACTTTAGCTTGTCATACCTCGGTACGTGCTAATCGGCAATTGAGCTTAACTGAAATGAATGCCCTATTGCGGGATATGGAAAATACAGAACGTAGCAATCAATGCAACCACGGTCGTCCAACTTGGACGCAAATGAGTTTGAAAGAGTTGGATAGTTTATTTATGCGGGGGCGGTAAAAAACGTCTGAATCAGGATTCATTTGAATTATCCATTTCAATTTATTCGTAGGGGCAAACCTGCGTGTTTGCCCTTTTTTGTATTTAACCCAAACGAAAATTGCTATAACGGTAATTATCATTGCTTGAGGTTCTTCGCAATCTTCTTGTATTTCTGTTTTTTTGGTCTACCCCTTGGTTTCGGTGAACAAAGTTGTCCCATCATCATGGTTTCTAACTTTGCATAGAAGTGTGAGTTTCCCAAAGGTTGACTCTGTGTAATAGCGAGCCGGATGTCACTGAATGCATTGGTATCGAGCTCGGATTGAAACAAGCTTCTATAGGCAATTTGCCTTGATTTTGAATTTTTTCCAAGAGATAGATATACGGAATGTGGCGATACATATTGATTCGCTTTTCCCAAAGCATTGAAGCGATAACTGCTCCAACGATACAATGCAGGTTCCTTTACCATAGATGCTCGTACTGGATTCAGTTCGATATAACGTTGACAAGCTAACAAATAGGTTTCTTCCTGAATAAGTGAGGATTTGTAACGACTATCCCACAAAGTACCAGTGCGATGATAGGTTTTATTGATATATTGGACATATTTCCGGCTCAAAGCAATGATTAGTGAAGATATAGATTCAGCATATTCAGGTGTCACTAAAAGATGAATATGGTTTTTCATTAAACAATAGGCATGGAGTGTACAAGATTCCTTTTTAAGGACTTCACCAAGCCAATGAAGATAAGCTTTGTAATCTGCATCACAAAAGAAGCAGGCTTCTTGGTTATGTCCGCGTTGGATAATGTGTAACGGTAAGTTATCAATGTGTACTCGTGGATGACGTGGCATAAGAATATATTAATATAAAATTCTCTAATTAAAATAAAGCATAAGCCTTTTTTCTATTAGAATTTTAGAACGTCGCTTTCTAAAAAAACGAAAACATGAACCTCCAAAGTATAACAAATAAATTTTATAATGAACACGATCCATTTACGCGGTGTCAAAACCCATAATTTACAAAATATTGATCTTGATTTACCTCGCAATAAACTGATTGTCATCACCGGTTTATCCGGTTCTGGTAAATCTTCCTTAGCGTTTGATACGATTTATGCGGAAGGGCAACGGCGTTATGTCGAATCCTTGTCAGCGTATGCGCGGCAATGCGCGTAAAGGTGAGCATGTTAAAATCATAGAATCTTTGCAAAAACAAGGGTTTAGTCGTGCTAGGATAGATGGGGAAATTGTCATGTTAGATGATCCGCCCCCACTTGATTTACGCAAGAAACATACAATAGAAGTCGTTGTTGACCGTTTTAAAGCTCGTGAAGATATACAATTGCGTTTAGCTGAATCTTTTGAAACCACTTTAAAATTAAGGGATGGATTGGCACAAGTGGACTTTATGGATAAAACCCGACGTAAGCCCTTATCATTTTCCTCAAAATTTTCATGCCCTGAATGTACTTATAGTCTGAGCGAATTAGAACCGCGCCTCTTTTCTTTTAATAATCCGGTGGGTGCTTGTTCCGTTTGTGATGGTTTAGGGGTGAAACCATTTTTTGATCAGGCTAAAGTGGTTATTAATCCTTCAGCTAGTTTAGCAGATGGCGCGATACGGGGCTGGGATAATAAAAATGCTTTTTCATTTCAAATGTTGCAATCATTAAGTAGCCATTATCAATTTGATCTCAACACCCCTTTTGAAGCCCTATCGGAAGAAATTCGGGAGGTGATTTTATATGGTAGTGGTACGACAACGATTCATTTTGTTAATTCTACCGAAAAGGGAACGACTTTTGCGCGTCAAAAACCGTTTGAAGGAATCATTCCTAATTTGGAACGGCGTTATCGGGAAACAGAATCTCATAAGGTGCGCGAAGAGTTATCAAAATATTTAAGTCAGCAAGCTTGTACGGATTGTCAAGGTACGCGCTTGAATAATGCGGCGCGTCATGTTTTTATTAAAGATTATAGTTTACCTCAATTAACCGCCCTTGCTATTTCTTCGGCGAAATCATTTTTTGAACAATTAAAATTACCAGGGCAACGGGGCAAAATTGCCGCTAAAATTCTCAAAGAAGTCATTGAGCGCTTACAATTTTTAGTCAATGTCGGGCTTGAATATCTCACTTTAGATCGCAGTGCCGACAGCTTATCGGGCGGTGAAGCGCAACGTATCCGCCTCGCCAGCCAAATCGGTGCAGGTTTAGAGGGGCGATACGCGCCGCTAATCATATTGTTGATATGGGTCCTGGGGCTGGTGTCCATGGTGGGCGCGTGGTAGCGCAAGGTTCACTCAAAAAGATTCTTAAAGCCCCTGAATCAGTTACAGGGCAATTTTTATCTCAACAGCGGTGCATTGTGATACCGAAAAAACGCCAACCTATTGATAATAAACAAGTTTTAAAATTACAGGGCGCAACAGCTCATAATTTAAAATCCATCACGCTCACCTTACCATTAGGCTTAATGACTTGTATTACAGGTGTCTCTGGCTCTGGGAAATCGACATTGATTAATGATACTTTGTATCCGATAGCGGCGAATCAACTCAATCGCGCAAATTTAGATACCACGCCCTATCAGGCAATAACAGGCTTAGAGCTATTAGATAAAGTGGTTGATATTGATCAAAGCCCAATAGGGCGAACACCGCGCTCTAATCCGGCGACTTATACTGGGGTATTTAGCCCCATTCGAGAACTTTTTGCAGCCACTCCAGAATCCCGTTCACGGGGCTACAAACCAGGGCAATTTAGCTTTAATGTCAAAGGAGGGCGCTGTGAAGCTTGCCAAGGCGACGGGGTGATTAAAGTCGAGGGGATATTATTGCGACTGGCACTCCAGAACAGGTTGCGGGGCAGACGCAATCTTATACAAGGCAATTTTTACAGCTATAGATGGTAAAACCCAAAACTAAACCTGACAGGTTTTGAAAACCTGTCAGGTTTGAATGCTATTCAGACTAAAAGGTAAAAAGTATGCAGTATCCTTTAAATGAGAAAATCGGTGAACCCGCGTTATTCGTTGGGCGAGAATGGGAATTGAAATATTTCGACAACTGGTTGGCAAATATTCCGAAAAGACTTTCTAAATCCAGAGTCATTATCGCCCGACGTAAAAGCGGTAAAACGGCTTTTGTACAACGGATTTTTAATCAGTTGTGGAGTGAGAATGGCGCGGTGATTCCATTTTAT
>QNES01000200.1 GCA_003645255.1 Gammaproteobacteria bacterium | reverse complement strand
TTGAGTCAGTTGATAAATCAACAATGGCTCGGCTTAAATATGGCTCAAGAACCGCTGACATTACCGGCGACAGACACTGATGTCATCAATGATTATATTGACCAATTTTGGCATGGAAGCAATTCACAAAGGCCATCAGGGCAGTTTTTAAAACAATCGGCTCTCATTTTGAGTGATGAAAAACCCAATCCACTGAAATTCATCATGGAACAAACGGATACAGAAACGGATGCTATTCCCTTGGCGCGACCCTATCACGAGCAAAAGGTGTTTTGCGATCATGAGCGTCAAATCTTTTTGGCTTATTTAGAGGAATGGTGTCATATCATACTCGAAAACGAGCAAGATAAGCATCACTGGGGGTTACTTGTACTTTGGCACACCTTACAGCGACTCGAACAAGATTTTGAGACGCTAATCGATAGCATGAAAAAACTGTCTGGAAATGAATACTTTATGAGTTTACTCGCGTTTATTTTATCAATCTATATAGACTACCGGGCAATTCTCAACGGTGTATTAGGCAATGTCGAACATTGGATATCGGTTTTCGTTGGCTGGCAGCCTAACATGACGGTTAATCGTTTGCCCAAAGACTTTACTGCCGTCTGTTGGAAGCTTGAAGAACAGCGAAAAACCACTGAAAAACGACTTCAGAATCAGCCAGGTTACGATGCCATGAAAGCAATTTATGAGCAATGGTTTGAAGAAAATAGTACTCATTTTATGGAACAATTGCGTTTCCGATTGGTGTCAAAAGAACAACATTTCTTGATCCAATTGCAGTATTTTGACTGCACCTTAGAGGCGGGTGATAATATACCGGCTGTCTTTCGTGAAAAACTGGATCGGTACCAAGATGTGGTTTGCCAATGGTCCGCTGAAGATTGGGTAACAGCGGAAAACATTTCTGAACCGATCAACTGGGAACGTGTCGGAAAATTTTCCCAACAGGGCTATCCAAACCTAAACAGGGCACCTCTCAACCAAGACGATCCGTTTTTTACAGCCGCGCTGTTAGTAACAGAGATTCAGCCAGACAGTTTGAAAACGGCGTTTTCTGTGAATCAAATAGACGGTTCCCCCATTTATACTTGGTCCAATTATGTGGCTGAAAATTAAGGCTGTATTTATTTCCGTTGATAAAAGGGCGAACACTAAAGTGAGTTCCTACGTGAATCTCATGTCACGTACTGTAGGGGCAGACCTGCGTGTCGGCCCTTTCAATGCCATTAAGTTAAGGATTTCTCGCTTTCAATAAGATATAGCGTTTTTCGTTTGGGTTAGATTTTTTTGGCGAAGCTAAATAAGCTAACCCAACCTACGCTATAACCTTTTGTTTGTAAATAATTTATTTCTTAACTTAATGGCATTGGTCTGCCCTTTCTCGAAGCAACTTTAACTATCAAAGTTTTATAATGATTTATAGATTTTTTTATTCTGTTAATTCTAAAATTTTTAAAATTCTGATTCAGACAAGAAATCAATTATACTTACCATTCAACCTTCTCTAAATGATGCCAATCCGAAGGTAACGTTTTATTAATATAGACTTCTTTATCCGCAGCCTCTTCAGCAATGGCACTTAGGCTTTGACTAATCGGACTGACAGTTAATACACTTATTAAAAGTAAGACAACTAAACTCAGTGCCGGTTTCAAATCACGCATAAGCGGCGCATCAGCAGTTTGCTGAGTTTTCGATTGAAACATTAAACGCATAATACGTATAAAATAAGCCGTTTCTATCACCGTTGCGATTAAAACGACAGCAATTGCCGTATGATACCAGCCATTTTCTACTGCTAACGCGCCTTTTAACAGCAAAAATTTTGCCAAAAAACCTGGCAAAGGGGGGATACCCACTAGCGAAAGAGCTAATACAATAAATAATAAGGTACTCAGCATAGAAACTTGCGCTGCACCTACTAATCGGTTTAATTGTCCACCCCAAGCCTCGGTTAACATAAACAAAGCCGGTTTGACTAGGGCATGATGAAGGGCTAGAGCAATACCGGCAATAATACCGGCTGGACCTGGAATCGCAAAAGCAATAGCGACTAACCCTAATTGACCAATAGAGGAATAAGCTAACACTTGCCGTAAATCACTAGAACGAAGTGCCGCTAATTCACCCGTGATAACACCTAAAATGCCTAAGCTGAGCAATAAGAGAGGGGCTGAGGTATCAGCGTAAATCAATACCAATAATCGTAAAACCACCAATAGTGCCAGTTTAGAAACGATGCCCCCTAATAATGCCGAAATGCGAGCCGGTGCTGTTGCATAAACTTCAGGCACCCATGTATTTACAGGAAACAGTTCTGCTTTCACACCTAATCCTATTAACATCAAGGCGAAAGCCACTAATCCAACTGAATTATTTAACATCTGCGGTGCAAGATAGGCAAGATGCGATAAATTAAGAGTGCCGGTCATGGCATAAATCAAAGCAATCCCCAATAATAACATGGAAGAACCGAGCGCACTTAAAATCAAAAAGCGGATACTCGCCGCATAACCCGCCCCCGTTCCTCGACTCGCTGCTAAACCATAAGAAGCCACCGCGACAATTTCATAAAAGACATAAATATTAAACAAGTCTCCCGATAATGCCAATCCACAGCCACCGGCGACTATCAATAAGAGTAGTGTTTCCTCCCGCACTTCTCCCATCTTTTTGCCGAGCCATAATATCAATGTCCCCAGTATGACCATGATCGCAAAAAGAAGGGCTAATTTATCCACATAAAAAGTAATTCCCACGGGGGCAGGAAAACCACCCATAGCAATACTATGTGTTCCATCGGCACTCACGCGCTGCCATAAGCCCATGGCAATGGCTAAATTAATAATCAATATAACCGGCCCCGTCCAATAACCAACGATTGTATGCCGACGATAAATCATCGGGAGTACAAATGCACCTAACAAAGGTAAAGCAACTAACCAAACACCATTCATGTCGATTTTTCCTCAAGTATTTGTTTGTGAGCCGCTAAAGGCGATGGGAGATACACTGGCGTACCTTCAATAATATCTACACCGGTCTCTTTTGCCAGTTTTTGCGCCAATTCCTGAGTATCCAAAGTACGATAAGCCTGATAAGTTTTAACAACCAGGGCAAGGGCTAAGGCTTGAACACCGACACCAATTACAATAGCTGTCAATACCATGGCTTGTGGAATGGGGTCCACCATTGCCGCTGCCGGTATTTGACCATCCACTAAAATCGGGGCGACCGCATTAGCACGATAACCAATCGTTATCAAAAACAAATTAACGCCGGCTTCTAATAGCATTAATCCAAATATAATCCGAATCAAATGCCGATACATTACCATGGCAAATACGCCTAATAATATTAAACCGATTGCACCACAATAAGATAAAATAATTATCCCTGCACTTTCTGTCATGATTTAATCACTCGCTTCAGTTTCTTGTAAACGTGCCAGTATCCCAGCAAATGCTGTCCCGATTTGGAATCCGATAACTATATGAAGTAAAGGTAAACTATACGC
This sequence comes from Gammaproteobacteria bacterium, assembly GCA_003645255.1. Classification (GTDB taxonomy): domain Bacteria; phylum Pseudomonadota; class Gammaproteobacteria; order Beggiatoales; family Beggiatoaceae; genus QNES01. Next base: position 3,157 of record QNES01000200.1, on the reverse strand, counting down.
TGAAAATAATTGGCTCACGGAACCCTTTCCTAATAGGAGTGCTAAAAAAGCATCGTCACTGAAAAGTGCCAATAAGCAAATAATCATAAAAGTTGCCACCACTAAACCTTCTACTAAACGACTAACGCGATGGTGAAGGGGACTTGCGGGTGAAGCCAAAATAGGCACAAAAAATGCCGCCGCTAAAATGGCACCGCCTTGAAATACACCCCCGGGGCTAAAATGCCCTTGCAAAAGAATATAAGTCCCCAAAATAATTAAGAATGGGAATAATAAATTAGCGGCAGTACGTAAGATAAATCCGGCATCCGAATCAGACGGCGCATCTGTACGACGTTGCCCTAAGACCAAGCCAGCCGCCGTTATCGCAACAAATAAAACCGTTAATTCACCAAGTGTATCCAAACCACGATAGGCTAATAGTACAGACGTGACAATATTTTCCGCTCCTAATTCAGGTGCAGCATGAGTCAAAATGTATGTGCCTACCCCACCTGTGAGGATATTGTCATAAGCGACAATTTTTAGCACTGCGCCTAGTAATAATCCAAGCCACACAATAAAAACCAAACTACTGATTTCACGTAGATTCATTGCTTATCCTTATGAGTTTCAATCCGCCAAAGTCCTACACGGCGTAAAGTTAATGCCAAAATAACACTACTTATGCCAGCCCCCACCGCAGCTTCTGTTAACGCGACATCCGGGGCTTGTAATACGAAAAATAGCACCGAAAGTGCTAAAGAAACAACGGAAATCGCAGCCGTTGCTGCTAAATAATTTTCTAAAAACAACACTGCAAAAGCAGCCCCTAGCATCACTACAACACTTATTAAAGCAACCCAAAATAACATTATTTTTCCTCCGAAACGTTAGTTGGTATCGTGAATGGTCGCAAACCTGCCCTATTCGCCGCACGCGCTATCGTCGATGAAGCCACCGGCGATGTTAATAAAATAAACAACGCAATCAAAAGTATTTTAGGCAACCAATCAGGGTGATGAAATGCCACCCCAAGTAATACCGATAAAGCACCCAGTGTCGTTGCCTTAGTACCGGCTTGAATGCGATTATAGACATCTGGCATTCGCACCAAACCGAGGGCACCTAAACATAAAAAGGCTGTGCCTATGAGTATGAAAATATTTCCGATTATTATCATGATGTTATCGTTAATTTGTATCTTATCAAAATTTAGAGGTAGGGTGGGCAACGTGTTTTTGTTGCCCACCTTCATCCGTAAAAGTCTGGTGGGCAATAAAAGGACATTGCCCACCCTACAATTCTAACTTACGAGCCTTCAATCGCACGCGCAATCGCTACCACCGCTACAAAAGCTAAGGCACCATAAACTAACGCAATATCCAAATAAACAGGATTATCAAATTCACTAGCAAGCCATACCAAACCAGCAATAGTAATCACGGCTAAAGTATCGGCTGCTACAACGCGATCAGGTACCGTATCTCCTTTAAATAAGCGCCACATACTTAATAACAATGCGCCGCATATCAATATAAAAGCCAATATTTCTAAGCCCAAGCTAATAAAATCAATCATTCAAGAAATTCCTGTAAATGACGTTCAAAAGATTCCGCAATGGCATGAGTAGCCTGTTTTAAATCTTTCCCCGGCGTACTATCCACCCAATGCACCTGTAAATGATCACCTATAATATCCACCGTCAAGGTGCCAGGTGTCAATGTGATACTATTTGCTAATATCAACTGACCCAGGGGCGATTTAAGTCGGGTTTGCACCTCCACCAAAGCAGGATTAATAGGCAAACGCGGCGACAGCACACGACGTGCCATATCCAAATTCGCACGCAATAACGCGACTCCAAATACCCCTAAATAACGTAAAACATGTATTGGTGTCATCTTATTTAATTTAAGGTGATCCAGAATCGCCAAATGTTCGCTAGACAGCCACGCCGTAAACGCAGCCACTATCAATCCAACTACTATTTCACTCAAACTAAGCGTTCCCACTAACAGCAACCAAATAATAAAAAGACTTAAAGTTGCAATGACAAAACGACGTTGTCGGGGTTCATTTTTGATATCGATTTTACGATATTGTGCAGAAACTTGATGATTGAAACGCTTAACATGTTGTCGTGTTTTTTTTAAACGTGTTTGGGGGGTATCGCTTGTTGTCATAATCTACCCTGTGAAATGAATAAAAAATATATATTAACAGTTTTTTTATTCTTTATATCAATTCTTTTTAGTTTACTTGATAAAATACAGGTTATTATTAAAATTTTTCATATCAAAGGAGTTCGATTATATATCAAGTTTTTAGTCAATATTATAAATATTAATTACAAATTAAAAAATTAAAAACAGCATAATCCAGGATTCAATAAAATTTGTTACAATAAAATTTTACCAACAATAATTTTTGTGATAACATATGTTCATGTTAGAAATTCATTTTATAATTATCTCAATAGAAATAATATTCTTAATTGTTGGTATCGCTGTCTTATGGTTTTACAAACAAAGTGGGGTTAAAAAACCATCAGAACCCTACAAAGAAATTTATTCAGATTATCTTAATTCCGAAAAATGCACTAACGAGTGTAGGGTGCGTCCTACGCACCATTCACTTAATAGACTATTCTATGCACATAACTCTCTAAGTATTTGTGGTTATTTTTATTAATTTATTAAAAATCAATAAGTTATATAATTTTCAAGCGAATTGTGTCCATAGAGTAGTTCAGCAGGGTGGCAAGGGCGCATTAAATCATGAATCTATTTCACGTATTGATTGTAGGGGTATATCTGCGTGTCTGCCCTTGCTTGTGAAAGTAAACCGAACAATCATAAAACAAATGGATAATGAAGAAACGACCGAAAAGACACTTTGGCATCAAATCCTGGGTAGAATTTTCAAATTTCTATTACCGCCCATGGGAATAAGCGTTTCAACCGATGTTAAGGTAATGATTAAGCCACCTGAGGCAGACATTTTATTATTAAAACGAAAGGATCAAAACTGGACTGACGAACAACTGAAACGATTACCTGATGGGATTAGAGATAGCCAAGCGAGTCATATTTTAATTGAATTTAAGGCGACTCAATCCCTTTCAAAAGAAAGCTTTATTCAAGCGGCAGCGTATGAATACTTTTACAAACAGTCA
>QNES01000199.1 GCA_003645255.1 Gammaproteobacteria bacterium | reverse complement strand
TGAAACTAATTATGAAAAGTCCAGAGTCGACTGAGCAAGCACAAGAGATACTTTCTGAATATCATTTTGACTACTCAAAAGCAAAACCTAATCGATTTGCTACCGTACAACCGAAAACCCAGGTGACTGTCACATTAGAACCTGATGTCGCCCAAATTTTTACAACCTCTGAAGCGGTAAATAATGTATTAAGGGCTATCTTAGCTGCCCTGCCAAATTCTCAACTTTACGGAAGAGTTTAACTGCTCACTCCAATTACGTATGCTGGGTTTTGATTGTCACGAATTTTGTGAAGGGCGATAACAAAAGTTCGCCCTTTTTTTTTGATAAGAGAATAATTAAAATAGACTTATTGGTAAGATGATGAAATCTGGCTCGGAGATTTAATTTTATCTTGCGAAACTGATGATACAATACTAATCGCCAATCATTACAGTGAAAATAGTTTTCAATAAAGGACAAATGATGGAAATAGATGTTAAAGCTTATGTGGACTGAAACCGGATTAGAAGTTCTAGAATGGTGGCATCAACATAATAGTAAAATGCTTAAACGCATAATTAAATTAAGTTTAGAAACTTGCAAGAATCCGATGAAAGGTATAGGCAAACCAGAACCGCTTAAATTCAATCTTCAAGGTTATTGGTCCCGCCGTATAACTGAAGAACATCGTTTTGTTTATGCTTTTGATAATGAACAAGTTGTTGTTATTCAATGTCGTCATCATTATGGTGATAGATAACTTTTTCTCGTTCCCACTCGCCGCCAAAATCATTAAGGGCAAACATGTAAGTCTGCCTCTACAAAATACCGTGTTCTGAATGTCATTTGAGGGCAGACACACAGGACTACCCCTTTATGAAGAAGCAACGACTATGCACAATTAAAGCTTTTGAATTGGAAAAAACTCAATTTATTGCCCTCTTTATCACCCAGTCAAATAATCATTGATAATTAATCATTAACCATTAATCAAAAAAATATGCACACACAATGCCCTCACTGCCAAACGATTTTCCGGGTAAACGCTGCCCATTTGAATATCGCTCAAGGACATGTTCGTTGTAGTCACTGCCGAAATGTTTTTAATGCGACTAATTATTTGCTCAGGCAATTACCTAAACAAGTAGTGGCTTCTGAACAATTTCATCTTGATGATAATCCCACAAACTTTGATGAAGACGATATTCCAGAATTACTCCGAGAAGATATTTATGAACTTCCTCAAAAAAGATCATGGGGTTCTTTTTTAGTTTGGAGTATCATGGTTATACTATTCGCTGCAATATTGGCAGGGCAAGTGATGTGGGTTTGGCAACGTGATACCATTTTGCAACATTCCCAAATACGTCCCTGGTTAGATCGATTTTGTTATAATTTTTTGTGTACCTTGCCACCGACGCGGAATGTGAGCCTTTTTTCTATACAAGAACATATTGCACAAGTTCATCCTGAAATAGAGCATGTGATCCAATTTGAAGCCACGTTTATTAACAAGGCACATTTTTTTCAACCTTACCCAGAGTTACAATTGACGTTTGAAGATTTTAACGGTAATCCCTTAGCACAACGCCGTTTTAAACCCGCGGAATATTTGCAGCAACCCCCTCACCAACAAATGCCGGCAAAAGCATCTGTACATATCAAACTGGATTTATCCAAAATGGATAAGGTTATTGATGAAGATGGTAATATTGCTGAGGGGTATCGTTTTGAGTTTTTTTAAGCAATCCCTTAAAAGAACTTACCATTTTTTGAAAAAAATGCTTATAAGATTCATTAACTTTTACTAAACGAGACATAAGATGCCAAAAAAATTATCCATTAGTTGCGAATTTTTTCCACCCCGTACCGAAAAAGGGGTATTAAAATTGCGGGAAATACGCAAGCAATTGCAAGTATTGCAGCCTACTTATTTTTCAGTCACCTTTGGTGCAGGTGGATCCACGCAAGAAAAAACCATTGAAACAGTGCTAGAAATTCAACAAGAATCCGATTTTGATGCGGCACCCCATTTATCTTGTATTGGTAGCACCCGCGAAACGATTCTTAAACTCTTGCGAGATTATCAAGCCCAGGGTATTCACCGTATTGTCGCTTTGCGGGGCGATAAACCTTCCGGATGGGCGGGAAATTTAGGTGAGTTTAACTATGCTAATGAATTAGTTAGCTTTATTCGCGCCGAAACCGGTTCCCATTTTCAGATTGAAGTGGCAGCTTACCCGGAATATCATCCCGAATCCCATAGTGCGAAAGAAGACTTAAACTATTTCAAACAGAAAGTCACCGCTGGAGCTGATGGCGCGATCACGCAGTATTTTTATAATGCAGATGCCTATTTTCGTTTGATAGAGAGTTGCACTGCGTTAGGGATTGACATTCCCATTATCCCCGGTATTATGCCTATTAGTAATTATGAGCAGTTAGCTCGGTTTTCTGATACTTGCGGGGCTGAAATTCCCCGTTGGTTGCGGCAGCGCCTTAAAGATTTAGCCGATGATAAGGCGGCACTGCAAGATTTTGGTGTGGAGGTGGTCACTAAATTATGTGAACGTTTATTAGCAGGCGGTGCGCCGGGTTTGCATTTTTACACGCTTAACCAAGCTGAACTGACGTTAAAAATTGCAACTGGTTTAGGATTTTTATAAAACATAAGGACTACAATCCAGCGTGTTAGAAATACTATACGAGTTTTAGGAATCCGATTTAAAAAAATTGGATTTCTTTAATTTGAAAAAACTTGAATTAATTAAAAGGATATTAGATTATGGCAAACTTACCAGGCTTACTACTAGTTGATGATGACTCGTTAATTAGTGAATCATTTGCCTTTGTTTTAAAAGACAGTTTTTCAGTTAATATTGTTGCAACCCGTGATGAAGCTAAACGTTTTCTCTATAAACAACCCATATTACCGAATTTAGCCCTGGTCGATCTTGGCTTGCCACCTTCCCCTCATAGTCCAGAAGAAGGTTTTACTTTAATCTCTGAATTACTAACTTTTAATCCATCTATTAAAATTCTTGTTCTATCAGGGCAAGATACGCAAGAAAATGTACGTCATGCTTTAACACTGGGTGCAGTGGATTTTATTCCTAAACCTTGTGACATGGAATTACTGAAAACGCGCCTGAAACATCAATTAATGATTTTAGACGCTGAACGACAACAACATGAGCAACCACCTCAAGAAACAGAGCAAAAAGAATGTGGACAAATTGGGCAAAGCTTGGCTATGGAAACACTCCGCGCCCGAATACAACAATTTGCTAATTCACCATTTTCAGTATTAATTGAAGGCGAATCGGGTTCAGGTAAAGAATTAATTGCCCAATGTTTACATACCAAAAGTGGGCGTGCTAAATCCCCTTGTTTAATCGTCAACTGTGCCGCTTTTACAAGCGAATTACTGGAAGCGCAATTGTTTGGACATGCTAAAGGTGCCTTTACCGGTGCAAACACCGCACGTTCTGGTTTTTTTGAAGAAGCCACAGCTGGGAGTTTGATACTGGATGAAATTGGTGAAATGCCATTACAACTTCAATCTAAGCTATTGCGTGTTTTGGAAAATGGTGAATATTATCGGCTCGGTGAAACGAAAGTTCGCCAATCTCAAGCACGAATTATCGCTTCCACCAATCGCGATTTACGTAAAGAAGTTATGACAAAACAATTTCGTGGCGATTTATATCACCGTCTTAGCGTGTTGACAATTCAAGTACCACCGTTAAGTGAACGTGATGAAGATAAATTATTATTATTAAAGCATTTTCAAAATTTTTATGCAGAAATGGGTACTTTATTCCAGTTAGACGAAGAAGCGGAAGAATGCTGGAAAAACTACCATTTTCCCGGTAATATTCGTGAATTACGCAATATTGTGATTCGTATTGGCGCAAAATATCCTAATCAGTTAATTAACAAAACGCTACTAGAAGGCGAATTAGAAAGTCATTTAACTCACCAAGCAAGTGATGATCTGGATTCTGATGTAGCAATCACTCGTCACCTGAATAAAAACGGCTTTTCTTTGGATGAAATATTACTGGATTGGGAACGCCGTTATATTAATGCAGCCCTGAAAATTAGCCAAGATAATCTGAGTCAAGCAGCTCGTCTTTTAGGGGTTAATCGCACCACTTTGTATAGCAAAATGCAACGTTTGAGTAAAGGCAATTTTTCTTAGCAAAAATGTACTACGAATACTTTGGCTTAAATTATCCACCTTTTAAAATTACCCCTGATACGCGATTGTTTTATAGCGGGGGTAATCGGGGCTTAGTGCTAGAAGCTTTGGTTTATGCCATTAAAAGTGGTGAGGGCATTGTCAAAGTGGTTGGCGAAGTGGGCAGTGGCAAAACGATGTTATGCCGAATGTTAGAGGAAAAATTGCCTCCATCAATAGAAATTGTTTATATTGCTAACCCCCATTTACCACCTGAAATGATTTTACATGCCATCGCCCTGGAAATGCACCTTTCTATCACACCGCAATGCAATCGTCTCCAAGTTATGCACACTTTGCATACACGATTATTAGAAAAACAGCTGCATAATCAACAGGTTATCGTATTTATTGAAGAGGCGCAGGGGATGCCCTTGGAAACTTTGGAGGAAATTCGCTTATTGAGTAATTTAGAAACCACGCGCTGTAAATTATTACAAATAGTCTTATTTGGGCAACCAGAATTAGATGTTCAACTCGGAACCGTCCATATGCGCCAACTCAAAGAAAGAATTACACACAGTTTTTATTTAGAACCCTTAACTCGAAATGATATACAGGATTATTTGCATTTTCGTTTACATGCAGTTGGTTATCGGGGTTCCCCTATTTTTTATTCTAAAGCCATTCGGCTCTTAACCCAAGTTTCAAAAGGTCTTATACGGCGCATTAATATACTTGCGGATAAAGCATTATTAGCCGCTTTTGCCAATGAAGTTTATATTGTCCATCCTAAACATATTCGATTAGCGGCGCGGGATAGTGGATTTCCTTATCCGCGATTTTCTAAATCCGTTGGATTTAGCGTCGTTATGGTGATTGCCCTTCTACTCGGATTTTTGTTTTCTCCATATCGAGAAACTCTTTGGAGCAATTTTATACAACACCGCCCCAATAACACTTTACCTATTTCCCCTAAAATAGCATCTTCCCCTCAATTACCTTCTATAACGACATATCCCCTCTTACAGCAACGCATACAAATGACTGAACAATGGTTAGCCAAAGTAAATCAACAATATTATAGTATTCAAGTCATGCAAACAGCGGCTAATAAAACTGAAGACTTGGCTAAATTTCTACGCCTTCCTGAAATACAGCCCCTACTAGAAGAACTCTATATCTACCGTGTCAGCCGAAAAGAACAAGTGGTTTGGGAAATAGCCTATTCAGAATTTTCCGATATTGACAATGCGCTGGCAGCAATGACAACACTCCCTAAAATTTTACAACGCAATAAACCTTTTTTACGCAAAATAATTCACTTGCACAACGATTTTTCTACTTTATAGAGTCCATTGTAGGGGCAAACCTACGTGTTTGCCCTTTGTGAGCTTATTTATCCCAGTCATTGCTAATTATAACATATCCGGATCAATACCTAGTTTTCGCAACTGTTCAGCCATCTCGGCTACCTTTTGTAACGCTAATTCTTTTGCTTGCCGCTCTTGCTCAACTTGCAGCAACGCCAATTCTTTTGCTTGCCGCTCTCGTTCCTTTTCTTGACGCTCCTGCTCAATTTGTTGCAACGCCTTTTTATAAGCAGGAAAAGCAAATTCTTCATACACCGGATCACACGCCATTTCTGAAAGCTCAGGACGACGATATAAATCATCCGGGCGAAATTGAAAACCCGGTAAAACAGACGATTGAATTAATCCTGACGTGTCGGGCTTAATTGGAACGTACACACCCTGATTATTGAGACTATAAAATCCCATCAATTCCTCATTATTAGCGTACAAAATGTAATACTCTTTGACTCCTCCCGCGGCGTATTCCTGGTATTTCTCCTCAGTATCGCGTTTAATGTATTCGGGCTTAGAATCAGAAAGGGCTTCAACGCATAAATCACAAATGCCATGATAACTATGGGTTTTCACCGTCGATTTCAGTGGCACCGGATTTGTATGAAGAACGATTCCATAATCCGGTTTACGAATCACCGTTTTTGAAGGCAAAAGTAAGCGAAATGCCATCTCCAAACAAATTATTTGACCATTATGTTGGGTTTCCAAATAATGGTTCATCAGTTGCGTGAACCAAACATACATTAAAGTCGTGACGTGATCTGACACCTGTTTTACCTCCAAATAGCCATCGTTCCATTCATAGTTTTCTTCTACGTTTTCAGAGTATTTGTCCCAATATTCCGCTTCATCAACTTTCATTTTACCCGCTCTTTTGAGGGCTTCTATTTTAGACTCAGTCCACTCATCCTCTTCCAAGGGCTTAAATGAGGGCTTAAATGATCGGGGAGTGTGAATGGGCTTTCCCCTGGGATAATAAGTAGAGTCGGGTTTCAGATACATCGGTGTGGTTGGCATGGTGGGTTCTCCTTGTTAGAAATTAGTAATCCGATTTTTGTGCAAAATCGAATTTCTTCTTAGGGCAGAGATGTTCTACATTGTACAACTTAGTCACTGTTCCCTTCTTTGCATGTAAGATTCCATTCACTAATGTTTCCCAAT
>QNES01000198.1 GCA_003645255.1 Gammaproteobacteria bacterium | reverse complement strand
CTGTCAGGTTTTCAAAACCTGACAGGTATTAGCTGGACATCTATACTACATTCTACGCGACTACATTTTTACAGCGGCTCCGTTATAATAATCTTAGGTTTTTTTTCGGGCTGAAATTGTACACGTTCAGCCATAGCAGGATTGACATACACAGTTCCCTCTTCATCAACTAACATCACATATTTAATGCCCATTTGTTGTGCAATTCGATGCCAATTTTCCAATCCGGCGACCGTTAAAGCCGTTGAAGCAGCGTCAGCAAGGGCACCGTTCTGATCGATGATAGTGACAGAAGTGAAACCTTGTACTGGCATACCAGTGCGAGGATCTATAATATGTGAATAACGCTTGCCATTATATTCACGAAAACGCTCATAGTTACCGGAAGTTATCATACTTTCTTCGCCTCGTATGGCTACCGCTGCCAGGACATATTCGCCATTTGGATGGCGAATGCCTATTAACCAAGGATTATCTCCCTTTTTACCAGTCGCTTTAAGGTTTCCACCTGCATTAACAATGGCATTATGTATTCCAAGTTGGTGTAATTTGGCAATCGCTAAGTCAGCAGCATAGCCCTTAGCAAAAGCACCAAAATCTAATTGCACCGCCCGATTACGTGAATAAATCTGATTGCCCTGTATTTCAATATCATCCATGCTAGGAGCCAACGCGATTAATTTCGCTATTTTTTCCGGCGAGGGAGATTGGCGAGTGTTAGATAAGTCATCATCATGAAATCCCCATAAATTGATCAATTGCCCAACAGCGGGATTAAATAAACCATTACTTTGATGATAAAAATGGGTTGCCTGTTCCAGCACGGGCAATAGGGCGAGTTCTGTGACAGTCCATACTTGCCCTGTCGAAATGGCTTGGTTTAAATCGCTTAATGCACCAGGTTTCCAAGCATGAAAACTATAGTGCATGATTTGAAAATCGTTTGCGATGGTATTAATTGCCTCATTGGCTTGTTTTTCGGGTACGCCCCAAATACTAATGCCTACCAAGGTGCCAAAAACATAAAATTGTTGTTGATGTAGCTGTTGACTACATCCAGTGACAAGTAATCCTATTAATAGAATGATAATGTAAGTACGTGTTTGCATATTTTGATTCATTTTAGTTTAAGCCAAACCTGCCAGGTTTTTTAAACCTGGCAGGTTTAGTATATTATTCAATTCTCATTAGCATATAAAATGGCGGGATCCTTTAAGACCTGTTCTACTGTAACCCATTGATTATCTTGAAATTGTTGAAAAAAACAATGATGTCGCCCGGTATGACAAGCAATGCCCCCTATTTGTTCAACCGTTAATAATACCACATCATTATCACAATCTAGGCGAATATCTTTAAGCTGTTGTACATTTCCCGATTCTTCCCCCTTATACCAAAGTTTACCCCGTGAGCGGGACCAATAAACGGCACGTTTTTGTTGAACTGTCAACTGTAATGCTTCCCGATTCATCCAGGCAAGCATTAATACTTTACCCGTACTAGCTTCCTGGGCAATCGCGGGGATTAAGCCTTGTTCATTCCAAGCTATTTTATCTAACCAATTTTTCATCTTAAAAATAGTCATCAATTTAAGGGTAATTTTTTCACCTGTGGAAGGAGAAAATTAGAAAATTATGATATTATTATATTAGAGAGGCTCTTGCTTCATTATCGCCTTAAAATGAATTCTAAGGCTAAAAACAGTTTTGCAAGAACTTCTACAAATTTAATTTTAATTATGAAGCCGTCACCTTTATGCATAAAAAATCCAATGAACCTATTGTTATCCTTATTCCAGCAAAAAATGAGGTTAATACGGTAGGTCAAATTGTTTCTACAATCAAAACCCGTTTGGCTCTACAGGTTATAGTCATTGATGATGCCAGTACCGATAAAACGGCAAGTATGGCGCGGGCAGCGGGTGCGATTGTTTTGCCACTGCCCTTTTCACTAGGTGCCTGGGGAGCGATACAAACCGGTTTACGTTATGCCTTTAAACATGGATTTAACACTGCTATTACTATGGATGCAGATGGACAACATAGAGCAGATTCTATTCCCGCTTTATTGGCACCGCTTGCTTCAGGGCAATGTGATGTGGTGATTGGTGCTTATCCCGAACGTGGCAGTTTTTTAAGACAATTTGCTTGGTCCTTTTTTCGTTTTGTGTCAGGTGTGACACTTTCTGATTTAACTTCGGGTTTACGAGCTTATAATCGAACTGCCATCAAATTACTTGCTTCATCCAATGCGACATTATTAGATTATCAAGATATGGGGGTACTTATTTTATTGCAAAAGGCTAAATTGCACGTTTCTGAAATACCTATTTTAATGTATTCCAGAATTGACGGACATTCACGTATTTTTAGCTCTTGGTGGGCGGTGAGCCAATATATGCTACATACTGGCATTTTATGCATCGCCCGGTTTAAACATAACAAACGAAAAAAAACTTGAACGTTTATTAAAATATTTATACGTACTTACTTATATTAATCGGAAAAAATGAAATGTCATATCAATTAACCTCAGCTATTTTAGGATTATTCTTAGCAGGCACTATTTTATGGTTAATTCGCCGCGATCATTTACATTCTCGCCATGCCCTGTGGTGGTTTCTGCTTGCATTAATAGTCATGTTCTTAGGTATTTTTCCGAGTATAATTGACTGGATTGCGACTCAATTGGGGGTAAATTATCCACCAACATTATTATTTATTTTAGGCATGGGGATGATTTTAGTTAAAGTAATTAGTATTGACTTACATCAATCATCGTTGGAAAGAAAAATGCGCCGTTTAGCACAACGGTTAGCGATGTTGGAAGGCGAAAAATCTATTATAAGTACAACGAATGATGGAAATAAACAAATTAATTAGTGTTCATCTGGAAAGCCCTATAAAAAAGCCTGGGCATATCACCGGCAACCGCGCCTTTTATAGAATAAGTATATTGGTGCTGCTTGCTTTTTTAATGGTGGGATGCTTTGCACCTGCTATTGTGACTGAAAACAACCCAACTTGTCAATTAGTGACAAGAAAACTAGAATTAGTACTTTATGAAGAAAATTCTCAGGCATTAGCTGAAGCAACATTAGTCAGCATGTCAGAAGCATCAAAAATGTGTCAAACTCCTGAATGCGTACTCATTGTTCCTTTAAGCTTTTTTGCGATTTCTGTGACTTCAGCTATTATTTCTGGAAGCATTGTCGTGGTTGGAAATACCATTCACTGGATAGAAAAAGAAGGAAAATGTAAAAAAAGTACAACTCGAAGCATTGTCAATAATTTCATTAATTCCATAAAATTCATCGGTGGAAAAACGATTCAGTCAACAACTGAACTCATTACCTGGTTTAAACAACATTTAAGAATGGGAACTTATACAAAATAGGTATGCAAATCTAATTGACAATCAGTTATCAAACGCATTGAATTATATTTATTTAAATTTTAGTTGCTTTCCGGAGTTTTCAGTGATAAACATAAATGCAAAAATATTAGATGGTAAAGCGATTGCCGCCGAACGACGCCAAACTGTCAAACAACAAATCCAAGCACGTCTTGCTCAAGGGCTACGCCCACCCGGTCTAGCAGTCATATTGGTAGGCGATGATTCCGCTTCACAAGTTTATGTTCGTCATAAACGTCATGCTTGTGCAGAAGTCGGTATGATTTCAAAATCCTTTAATTTACCTAACAATACTTCACAGGAAAAATTATTAGCCCTGCTTGAGCAATTGAATGAAGATAATGATATTGACGGTATTTTAGTACAATTGCCCTTGCCAGCACCTATTGATAGTGAATCAATCATTGAACGTATTGTGCCACATAAGGATGTTGACGGATTCCATCCCCATAATATGGGGAGATTAGCAGTGCGTATGCCCCTATTGCGCCCCTGTACGCCCAAAGGGGTTATGACATTATTAGCACATACCGGTATTGATCTTAAAGGATTAGATGCCGTGATTATTGGTGAATCAAATATTGTCGGTCGTCCTATGGCACTGGAATTATTAGCGACGTACTGTACGATTACGGTTTGCCACCATCATACTCAAAATATCATGGCTAAAATACAAAATGCTGATATTGTTATCGCGGCGGTAGGTAAAGCCGGTTTAATACCAGGTGATTGGATTAAGCCGGGGGCGATTGTAATTGATGTGGGAATTAACCGACTGAGTGATGGTCGTTTAGTAGGCGATGTTGATTTTGCCACAGCTTCTCAACGTGCGAGTTGGATTACCCCTGTACCAGGGGGAGTGGGTCCCATGACAGTCGCTAGTTTATTAGAAAATACCTTACAGGCTACTGAATTAAGCATGCCATCTGAAAAGAAATCAGATTTTTAACAAAAATCGGATTTCTGAAAATTTCTAACAAGCTTTAAACTCTACAACGAATCATGGAAACCGAAAACACACAAATCCTTGATCAATAAGTCAGTGTTGCCCTGTCTGCTGAAAAAGATGGGACGCACCTATTGGAAATGATCCTTGACGGGGCGAAACGGTTGATATTGAAACTTGGGAAAATAATTTAGCTCAACAAATTGAAAGTTTGAATGAAGAACGTGAATTTCTCCATCAATGCTATTTAGTTAAGCCAGGGCGTTTGCGTGGTTCGCCCCATATTTAGCTCGCGTACAAATGACAATTTATCAATCAAACATATACGGCTTACGAGTTGTATCAATTAATTTATTAAGAAGAACAACCACCTTATCGTATTCAGCTTCAGTATGTGAATAATGGGGGTGAATAATTGGGGTAAGAGTAACATTAATTGATTAACTTTTATTTTTGACAGACATTATTATACCATATTAATTTTACTCTGATCCAAATTATTCCCTGCTTTTTTTTTTAGTGGGCAACGATTAACCAGTTACCCACCCTACCCGGCTAGGAAGAAAAAATGAATTCGAGCCTGGCCCCTTTTTTATTGTTCTTCACCCGCCGCAAGGTCGGGAGCAATACCTAGTTAGAATTAATTTTACTCTGGCTCCAATTATTTCAATTATTCTTCCACAACTTAATTATGCCCCTACTATCTCCTGATGCGAATATTTTTCCATCAGGACTGAAAGCGACAGACAGTACTCTACCTTCATGTCCTTCTAAGGTATAAAGTAATTTACCGCTACTCACTTTCCACAACTTGACTGTTTTGTCATCATTTCCTGAAGCAAGTATCTGTCCTTCAGGATGAAAAATAATCGATCTTACAACAGAGTCATGTCCTTGTAAAGTATGAAGTAATTTGCCACTACTTACTTCCCACAATTTAACCGTTTTATCATAACTTCCTGAAGCAATTAGTTTCCCATCAGAACTAAAACAGACCGTCATTACCCAATTATCATGTGCCAAAAAGCTCTTTTTTAATTTGCCGTTGCTAACATCCCACAGCTTAATTGTTCCACTCGAACTACTTGACGCTAATACTTGTCCATCAGGACTGAAATTTACAGACCATACATCGTCTTGATAAACCTTCATAGTATGAAGTAACTTGCTACTACTTACTTCCCAAAGTCTGATTGTATCATCAATGCCAGAAGAAGCTAACTTTTGTCCATTAGGATTAAAAGCAACTGTCCATACCCAACCTTTATGTCCTTGCAGGGTTTTAATGAGTTTTCCCGTGTTTATTTCCCACAATTTAACCGTTTCATCAGGAGTGCGTGAATGTCCACCTACTGATGCTAACAATTGCCCATCGGGACTAAAAGCAATAGCAAAAGTTCTGCCTTTATTTCCTTGTAAAGTTTTGAGCAATTTACCATTGTTCACATCCCACAGTCTAATGTCATTACCTGCCGAAATCAGTGTTTGACCACTGGGACTAAAAGCAATAGAACTTATGTTTGTTTTGCGTTTTTTGTGCTTTTGCGATAGAGTATGCAAAACACGAGTCGGTAGAGTTAATGCTAGTTCTACCTGTTGTGAAGGTATAACAACTTCTTCAGACACATCACTCGCAAAAGACGTGTTTGTAACAAAAATAGCCAAACTAAAACACAAGATAATAAAATAATTAAACACCATGCCTCCTAATTGTGATTACAGATTAAAAGTACAATAAAAATAAACCTTGTCTTTCTCTGACAAGCTATCATAAATCTTTTTTGCATAAGATATTTCAACTTTCTGATTTTATGCTCGGTTTTATTACGAGCTATATACAATGGTCAAATTAATTCTAACGAAAAATAGGGGACAGACCACCTTTTATGAAAAAGGTATACTTTTCAGAATTGAAAAAATTTCTCTTTGTCAGTAAGAGTTGCTTCGATAATAAATGTGGTCTGTCCTAGCCTGTCGAAAAAAGGGGATTTCATCAAATCCTGACTTCCTATTTTTTGGATTAAAAAAAGCACTATAATCTATTAAGTTATCAATGTTTTTTTATCGAATTAAAATCCAAAAAGCGGGAATATCTTTTTATTTCAAAAGGTTATATTTCGACAGGCTACTACTGACCCCTTTCTTGTTGTTAGGGCTTTGCATGTGTTGGACTTCTTTGTGATTTACCTTTCTCATCTAATACCCATTGAGTAAATGATAATTGGGGTCAGAGTAAAATTAATTGATTATCCGAGGCATTATCTATTACTTGATTGTCATTCTTTGGTCGCCCGGCTTTTTTTGCTGTCACTCGTCTTTTGGTTAAATTTTCTATCTGT
>QNES01000197.1 GCA_003645255.1 Gammaproteobacteria bacterium | reverse complement strand
GGAATATGGCCCATCCTGATAAGTTTTCATTGTCTCTTTGTTATACTGGTTTTATCTCAATCGTTACGATTTTTTGTTGGCCAACCGAAACCGGAACTTCTTTATTATTTGCGAGAGCAATCTCGCTCTGACGTTCTTCATTCAGGTTTGTCAGCCAGGCACCAGAGACGGAATCAGAAAATTTCAGCAAGCCCTTGAGCTCGCCATCCGTCGGATTGCAGATACGAACGATAAATGTATCTCTGTCTTCAGCTTTTTTAATTGCTGAAACAATGAGATTAGAGTTATCAACTTCGATAAAGCCATGCTTTGTCGGCAATGTTCCGCCAGTGTGTTTTGAAGTCTGAACAGGCTTTAACGGAGCGTTGAAGTTTTCCGATTCACAGTAAACCTCACCTTCATCCCACATGCCCGCGTGCGGATAAATAGCATATTCATATTCTTGAATTCCAAAGCTTTGACCTCCTTTTTGATCAGGAAATTCTGACCACACAAGGTCGGTTGTGCATACAGCGTTTCGCATTGATCTGAAAAGCGTAAGCGCAACAGTTCTTTCAGGATTATCCATTGCTTCAAATTCAGAAAGACAATTATTGATTAATGCAATACCTTTGTCGGCATCACTGACATCTATAAAATCCTGCTGAGGCAGAATTTGCATTTCCTGAAAATATTCCCCGTATTGATCACGTTTAGGTGATACAGGGCGTTTGTCTACCGTGAAATGCCCAGCGGCATGTGAATACTCGGAAACAATACCCGTATCAAACATCGCCCGCATTCTGTGGTCTTCAACAGTATTATCAACAACTGTTTTGATATCGACCCTTTGTGAAGTTTTTGTCAGTGTATAAGAAGTGCGAATCACCACTTCTCTGGTCTCGTTACTTCGCTTGGTTTCACGAACGCTGTGGTTTGAATTCTTTGTTCCGCTCACGGGCAGATTCAGAATAATTTCAGCTGTAATGGTCGCTGACAATGCACCATTATCTTCCAGATAAATATTAGCACTTTTGCCGAGCGTATTGAACGTTTTATTGGAAGTATGGGGGTAATATGCCCAGTAGTTACCGCAATCTCCAGTATCTTCAAAGTAGTTGAGATTCTGATACGATTGACTGCGTTTTTTATCCAGCAGATTGATACTACCATTGGGGTTGACCTGCACTTTGAGAAATTCATTTTCAAGCGTGTTGGCGGTTTGAGATATATCTTCACCCAAACTGGTCCGTTGTTGCGATACGTTAATATATCCTGGGCGATTTAATGGATACCTAGGAATGACTTTGAATACACTGTAGCCACATGCCGGAATATCTCCTGCCTCTAAATAGACACAATGTCTTATTGCCTCAAAACCCCATGGTCTGGCATTCGGGTCGCTGACATTGATGGCGTGCGGGGCTCTGGAAACTGGCTGGACTTTCTTTATATTACCATCGGCATCCTGGAGGTCAAAATCCCAGATATCCAGTTTATCAGATATATAAATCCATCTTTTAATCACTTCGCTTTGTTCACGGGGCGTAGGATTAAACACAGCTACAAGAACATCTTCAGAACTAAAAGAATCGGTATTTATTTTAGCGACAATCTCTGCGCAAGCCTGATTTGCCATCACATCACAAATTTCCAGTGACTGCGAGAGTCTGTGCATTACATCATCAACAGTTTTATCCTGCGTTACCCCGTTAATTGAATCATGCGCCTGAGATTTCAACATGTAAGCCATTGCGGTCTGGAAAAAATCAGTCTGATACTTGCCGCCGGACAAGGCATTCATTACAGACAAAGGTTCAGCCACACCAAACATCATATTCTGAACTTTCTTATTAAGCCGTTTTATATAAGAGCGAGTTGCCAGAGCATTTCCGGTATTATTTAGCGGTGAACCGTCACGAAGTTCGCCATTTATCACTTTCAGTCTGGAATAATCAGCTTTTTCTTTTAGTATCGCGGCATATTCCTGCAGAGTCGTAAAAACGAATTTTTTGTCATCAAACAATTTGTTTCCGCGCCGCAATATTTCAGGAAGCAGTGGCAGCGAATTGGAAAAATCACAGCCGGACATCAAAAGACGGTTTGATTTGATTGTGGTGCCGTCAGTATTGTCCCAGGCTTGTTGCAGTGATTCCTTCAGCAGTTCATCATGTATTTCAGTTGTGTCCTGAACAGTCGAAAAATCCCTGTAATGGTGTGCATCATCGGCTTCGTGATAAACAGTTCCACATTCGCCAAGATTGTAATCTGACTCAACGGCTTTGCCATTGCTGACCGGTACATAAGCACTTATGAAAAAGCTGTGCCGTCCACCTTTGCCCAGTTTGCTTGTCAACACCTCACTACCATCTGGTGCTTTCCATACGAATTCATCATCTGGAGCCCGTTCAGGAGAGACGTATTTCGCCGTTAAGACCACATCAATGCCAAAGCCTCTGAATATTTGCGGGAACTGTGCCGTTTGCCCCCACCCGAACGATGTGTACCCGACATTTAAATGGTCTCCGAGACTGTCGGAATATCTGACTCCCTTGAGCAGGTTTCTTACCATGCTTTCACCTGACACAGGATACATATCCGGTAGAGAATACCACGGGCCGCAACTCAAACGTCCTTGTTTGATATAATTTTTTACCTTCTCAGTGTCGGCTGGGCGGACTTGAAGATAATCCTCAATAATTACACTCTGTCCATCCAGAATAAAGGTTTTGTAGTCGGCATTCTTGTCAAGAACCTCCAACAACTCCTCCATCATCTGAACCAAAAGCATCCGGTTCTTCCAAATAGGATACCGCCACTCTCTATCCCAGTGAGAGTGCGGTATGATATGTCCAATATTCTTATCTGTTTTCTCTGTTTTTTTAGTCATTACCTTAATTCCTTTTTTATCTGTTATTTACATGTAAAATATATCGCGTAAAAATACCGTCTTGAAAAATCATTCTGTCGACAATCATTCTGTCGAAATTTGTTATATTTCTGGCATCCACGAGGGATGCCCCTACTGATTACTGATAACAGCCTGCTGATTACTTCTTCCCAAACATTTTAATGACAATCGGATAATCCGGAATTTTTACGTTCTTGAATACAGTCTTGCCAGCCTCAGTCGAAGCATTCACATTGAAACTTTTTCCGGTCATAATGTCAACACCGGAAAAGCCTGTATAGTCAGCAGTATTCAGCGTAACATCGGAAAGCAGATCCTGACGATCGGAACTTCTTACTGCATTCCAGAGAACAAGCATTACCTCGCCGGTTTTGGAGTTCTTGAACAGATATTTTTCAACACGGTTCAATGACTGAATTGTCTGACCGTCCCAGACCATGTGAGGCTCAACATATTTCCAGTTCTTACTGGTCAGGTATCTGTCCGGCCTGACCGCTATCTGCCAATCCGGCTTCAACTGTTTGACCGGATCGCTCAGTAGTGAGCAAATCCGCTGGACGGCATAATAAGATGGCTTGGGCTCGTAATTGGAGCTTGGGAGCTTAACCATGCCGAAGTTATGCTCCATATGCTTAGGGCTGTTACCATCATCCTGAAAATCATACTGAATAGCGACCTTGATGCCGTTGACCAGATGCAGAATAAAAAATCTTGCCAGATATTTGGCTTGTGCCGCTTCTGAAAAACCTTCAAAAATATGATCGCCCAGATCAGCTGCAACCGACCCGAGAGTCCGGTGATAAGTACTAAAACCGAATTCCGTGGCATAGATATCGGTATTTTTCATCCCGACGGCTTTCATTTTTGCTTTCGTATTCTTGATTATAGATGAATATGTATATATGTTCTCATCACTATCGTCACAAACCGACATACCGTCTCTTTTGGCAATTACATCTCCACCATAAGGCGAAACTTCAGGCGGCAGCTTATAGGTGTACGGATGAATAACCATGCCATCCAATATCTTTGCTTCACCTTTGGCTTTTAATAAATCCATGAAATGGTAATTAATTGGAAAAACACAGCTACCGGCGATAATCGTAGCGTCAGGATCGACCTTGCGGATAGCTTTGGCAGCGGCAATGACAAGATCCGTGTATCTTCTGAGCCAGAGGCACTTTTTACCTTGAGTTTCTTCAATGGCATTCCAGCTACCGCCGTAGGCACCTCTTATAGCAAAGTTAGTTGGTTCGTTCCAGATTTCCCAGACCTTGACCTTTCCTTTAAAATGTTTGGCAGCAAAGGCGCAGTAGTTGGCATAACCCTTTTTGAATTCCTCAAAATTCTCATAGGGGTAATGCTTATTCCCGTAAACCAGTACCATTATGACATCAATACCCCGGACATTGGCGTCATTAACGTAGTTATCCGCTTTTTTAAAGTATGCGTTGGTCTTTAACAATTTTTTGGCTGCCTCCGGGTCATCTAAGCTTAGTACACCCTTTTCCATTTCAATATTTTGCCAGCCGAAGTCATCACGTATCCATTTAATGCCAGCTTTTTCAACCAGAGGAAGAACTTTTTTGTAATTCCACCACTGCCCGAAATGTGTCTGCGTTCCGAAAATGGAAGCGGGAATTTCCTTTGAAGTTTTCAATTTAATAGTCTCCTCCGCGTTAAGTGTTCCAGCGAAAAAACCAGCTACACCAATAATCATCATACTTTTTAACATTTGCTTCTTCATTCTCTACTCTCCTTTTTTTGTTCGACAGAATCATTGTCGACAGAATCATTTTTTATTATTTTTGCCCTAAGTTTAAACGCATCTCTACCAGTGATAGAAATTCTTTCGTCTTTACTTTGTAGTCGTATCCAAACTCCTCCATGTGCGGCAGGCGAGTAGACTCGAATCCATCATTAGTGGCATCTTCTATTATGAGTGCCTTGTAGCCGCGTTCTCTGGCACTGCGAATTGTTTTGCCGAGACACGCGCCGGTGTGTCCGCCGACAAAGATAATATTGCGTACCTTCAGATTTCTTAACACGTAGTCAATATTTGAAGACGTAAACGTATCCTGGGCTGTCTTTGCCAATACGTATTCACCCTCACGCACGCCATACTGGAGCATTGGGAAAGAGTCCGACCCGTCCATGTGATGAGGCCACTTGGATTTATCAGTACCGAATTCATCCATGAAGTGATCATATACTTCCGGGTCAAGATCCATCGCGTCTTTGAACATATAACCCCAGTGTATAAAGATCATGGGCAGTTTCAGTTGTCGGCACATATCAGCTATCTTAAGTGCGTTGGGAAAGGCGACATCAATAGCGAAATCTCTTACAGCGTCAATATCCTCCGGGCTCCTTCCCTCTTTCTGGTAATCTTTCATCATCTTATCTTTTGTCGTTCTTTCGAGGCGCGTACCCGGCTTGGGGGCATCGCCTTGAAAATCCACCGATACAAATGCACAGTCCTCAAAAAAACTAAGTGGTATACTCATACTATTTTTTTCCTTTTTTTTGTTTATTTCTCACAATATGTATTTTTTCCATTAATCGGTGGACGATAGCGGGCGACGATGTGGGTGGACGATTATTCCCCATCGTAATCCGTCATCGTCGCCCGTCATCGTTAACCCTCTACTTCTTTCTGTATTAAAAAATCATTCTGTCGACAATGATTCTGTCGTAGTTTTTATTTTTTAAACATTTTGATAACGATCGGGTAATCTGGGATTATTACATCTTTGAGGAATGTTTTACTTTCTTTTACTTCACTCTTAATGTCATAGGTCTTTCCTGTGAGAATATCAATTGCCAACGGATTACCGTATTCTGCTGTCTCAATAACAACATCTTTGGTCAAGAGCGGCTGTCTTTCGTCCGTGGCACGGATAGCGTTCCAAAGTACAAGTATTAATTCCTTGTCTCCGTTCCTAAAAAGATGCTTTTGGACATGTCCTATCGGCTGCAGCTTCGCTCCATCCCGCACCTCACAGGGCTCAAAGGACTTCCAGTTTTTACTGGGGGTATAGCGGTCCGGCATTACTTTCGTCGACAATTTAGACTTGTATTCCTTGACCGGTGAACTCAACAGGCTGCAAAGCCTTTGTATAGCATAATAAGAAGGTTTAGGTTTATAACCGCGTACGGAATGTTCGACCATCCCGAAGTTATGCTCCGCTTCCCTAATGTTGGTTCCATCATTCTTAAAATCATACTGGATGGCTGCTTTTATGCCGTGAACCAGATGACCAATAAACATCCTGGTCAAATATTTTGCCTGAGTGGACGGTGTGAATCCCTCATATATACTACCTTTCGTCCGGTTGAAAGTGGTAAAGCCAAACTCAGTAACATAAATATCAGTGGACTTCATTCCCACGGACTTCATTTTCGCTTTCATCAGACGTACCATGGAAGCGTAACTATGGTAATCGTCAGCTGAGGCTAAGCCGTCACGTAGTCTATTCGACTCACCGCCGAATGCCTGCTTTTCTGGAGGCAGCGTGTAGGGATATGGATGCAGAGACACTCCGTCCAGTAAATGAGCAGCCACTTTCGCTTTTAGCATGGCAAGCATGTGATGGGTTGCCGGTGGATTACCGCCGCCAGTAATAATGACCACGTTCGGGTCAACCTTTCTTATGGCTTTTGCCGAGGCAATGACAAGGTCGGTGAATTTGTCCATCCAGGGGCAGTTTTTGCCTTTACCATTCCATGAACCGCCGTAGTTTTTCGCTATATAAAAATTATTCGGTTCATTCCAGATTTCCCAGACCTTGACCTTACCCTTGAGGCTTTTTGCCATGAAAGCACAATAATTG
>QNES01000196.1 GCA_003645255.1 Gammaproteobacteria bacterium | reverse complement strand
TCAATACGCTTTGGCTCATTAACGATATGAATGGTTGACTGCAAAGAAATCAACAAATTTTGCAGAGCGGCACGGTGGCTATGTTCTTGGGCAATACCTGTGTTGATATTGGCTTGAATTTGGGTAAGATATTGATTGATTGGGTTATTCATACGTTTAAAACAAAATACGAATTAAAGAAATATATTGCTACAGTTGTGGTTGCCCTGAGGATGAACACTATTTAAACAGAAAGCGTTTGTACATGCGCCAACAAAGGTTCAAAAAACTGCTTCGCTAACGGTTTAAATTGCTCATTATCCAATGGCAAATTATCTTTCCCAAAGCATAATTGATAATAATCACTTTCTGCTTCGCCCATTGCAAAGTCATTACCTTGCCAAATGTTCTGAGCGCGAGAGAAAGCATCTTCTTCGGTTTTTCCATTTTTCAGATTTTCCGCGAAAGTTTGGGAAGCTTCAGGAAAAAAAGATAAGGGCTGAATCAGCCCTTGCCAATAATAGTTATTTAGCAAATTTTGTAGAATGTCTAGACTATTATCTACCGGTTGAAATTCCCAGCCACGATCTTCGCCTATCAAAATGCTATGGCGTGGTAAATTCGCTTGGGGTAAGCTATTGAGAATTAAATGGTGAATCCACACCAAAACCCGATCTTTGGCTTTGAGTTTGGCGCAACGATAATGCACTAAGCTATCGCGCCATAGTCTGCCTAACCTTCCTGTAATATACATATCTCCCACCGTCAAATTGACATTAACGGATTCTAGTCTATCCTGTGATAATACTTGCTTGACACGTTCAACAAAAGGTTGTATTTTTGTCGTGATTTGACTATAAACATGATCGCCTATTTTTCCATGAGGTAACTGTCCACGGGCTTTAACGATTGCTTGATAGATTGATAAATCCACCCCTTCTAAATTTTTTTCCGCCAGCGTTTGATTGAGTTGATAACGTTCTAGCCCTTGCACCTCAAAAGGTTCGCTTTCATTTACTAAGCGTTCTCTCGTTTTTAATTCGATTCCTAAGCGTTCTTTCAATAGAAATTCGGTGGGGTTTTTAAAGAAACGAGTCAAACGGTTAATATCTACCGTTTTCCATTCTGTTTCTGGTTCAGGAATTGGCAGAAATGCCGTAAAAAAGCTTTTCGGCGATTGACATTTTTTTAACAATTCTTCACTGGCGGTACAATATTCGCTGGAAAAACTAAATAGCTGTTTATCAGTCTTATTAAAATAACGAGGGCTAAAAGCTTGCAGTGGATGGTGCGTGATTAAATTGTCTAAAATACTTTGCCCTTTTTGCCCTTGATGATAAAATGCTTTGTCTACATAATCCAACAATTCACTGACTAACACCGATGGTGGTATGATAGTATTATCGTGGATACTTTGCCCAACATAACTGATATAAAAATATTCACGCGCCGATAGTAGCGATTCTAAAAAGAGATAACGATCATTTTGACGGCGCGAACGATCTCCTCGCTTAGGATGGCTGGCAATCAGATCAAAACCCAATGGCTTATTAGAGCGTGGATAAGCTTGATCATTCATGCCGAGTAGGCAAACCACTTTAAATGGAATACTCCGCATCGGGAGCATCGCACAAAATGACACTTGCCCCATAATGAAATGAGTGGGCTGTTCTTTTTGTGCCAAAGGATGGCGTAAATATTCAAGTATCACTTCATGACTGACAGGTGTGTTAAATCCTACCTGCTGACTATTTTCAACTAAGTCATTGAGTATATTACGGATTTCTTGTGCCTGGCGATTATCTTCTTCCGATTCCAGAAAATCTTCTAATATCCCAGTCAAAAAAATTGACCAGGCTGATAAAGTACGGGGCTGCTCAAGGGCTTGCACACATGCAAATAACTTTTCGATATAAGTCACTAACTTACCGAGTATTAAAGTATCGCTGCCCTCAATATCATCATAAGGTAAAATATCACTAAATAATTGATCATCTTCGCTCGGCATCGCATAGCCAAGCAATAAACGTTTTAAACCCGCCCACCAAGTATTTTCTTCAAAAGGGGGCAAATTCATGCGTTCCCTATCCGCTTTATCCATGCCCCAGCGTATCCCGGTTTGAGCGATCCAATGCCGAATCAAATCTAAATCTGGCTCATTAAAACCGAAACGTTTTTGCACCGCTTCCGTTTCGAGTACGCCTAATACTTGACTCACGGAAAAACGACTCTGACTGAGTTCTAAAATAGCGAAAAAAGTATCAATCAAAGCACTTTCGCCACGCAAACTGCGATCTGCAATACTAAAAGGCATTTTTTTATCCGATTTCGGCGTGGTAGCAAACACCGCTTCAATAAACGGCGCATAAGTGTCAATATCAGGCATCATCACGACGACATCTTTAGGCAAAAAGCTGGGATTTTCCTCGAACAGGGCTAATAATTGATCATGCAAAATTTCAACTTCACGCATCGGGCTATGGCATGCGTGAATTTGAAAAGATTTATCATCAATCTGAATCTGAGTGGGTTGATCTGTGCCACGTTCATGTAGATGTAAAATATCTGATTGAATACAAGTTAATAAGGTGGTTTCTCCTGGATTATCAAAATAGTCATGGTTAGCGTGTGGATATTCATTGAGCATATCAATAAAATCGCGCCCCATTTTGCCCAAAGACGCTAATAAGGTATTGCCCTTTTCAAAATATAACGCTTCCGGGGCAGTCGGTTTATATTGTGCCGCTTTATGAGCCATCTCACTATCTGAAATGATATGCCCCCAATATTCAGAACAGGGATTGAGCAAAAACAAATAGATATCTATTACCCTTCCCAATTCTGCTAAAACTTCTAAATGAAACGGGGGCAAGGCAGAAATGCCAAATACTGACACCCTTTGAAATCGGGGATTATCAGCAATACGTTGTATTTTATTAAAAAAGTCAGCTCGTAATTTAGCGCGATGCTCGTTTCCAAAACGTTCTACCAGGGCTCGCCACAAAATAGCTTGCCATTGTGCTTGAGAATCATTTTCTAACTCATGGGGCTGTTTTTCATGTTCCCAATCATGTAGCCAAGTTGGGCGATAAACCACATATTGATCAAACACATTAGCCAAACGCCATGCTAATTGAAAACGTTTAATTTCTTGCTCATCGCCTCGCAAATAATTGCTTAATTCCGTAAATTCAGGTTTTTCTAAAAACGTGGGCAAAATATCCATGAGGCTCCACACCATGACATCCCGCTCAAATTGGGAAATTTCTGGTAAATAGCCTAAAGTTTCTTTAAATACTCGCCATAATAAAGTATCAGGAAATGGAAAATAGCCATGAGCAAACACGCCCAATTGCTCTGCCAATGTCATTGACAGCCATCGCTCCATGCCATTATTTTGCACTACAATGGTTTCTCGTATTAAGGGCGGTAAGGGATTCGTTTTAATAATATTTGCACAAGCTTGTGCTAAATATTCTAAGCGATTACTGGTATGAATGTGTAACATAATAATTTTTGTATCTTATCAAAATTCAGAGGTAAATAAAGAAGAATGGGCGAATATGATTGAATGTCGAGAAGATTTAGATTATGAAAGCGAGAATCAGAAACAATAACACCTATAAAAATCAAATAGCCCGCCACGATATAAGTCAATAATTTAGGTTTTATTAAAATACCTATGCCAGCAGCGATGGCAAGGATATGTTCAAGATTAAGATGAATTGTCATATACTTTTCCTTTTTTATATTTAGTGTGTTAAGATTATACACTATAAATAATCCAAATAAATAGTTTGATGCGAATGAATTGTTCAATAATATATTTAAAATCAAATAGTTATAAGCTAATTACTGAAATTTACCCTAGGAGGCTATCCGAAAATAGCAATATTAGCGTTTTCTGAAAAATTAACTTATTATAAATCAGTTAGTTAAAAAATGGCGTTTTGCAAAAAAAATGAGTTCTCGAACAGCCTTTTATATTGATAATTGAAAAACCATGAAAATATTTATAAAATATTTTTCCGTGATAATACTTTGTCTATTATGGGGAAAGACGTTTGCAGATAGTCGAGTTCATTTGCGAGTAGGTTATTTACCTATTCTTGATCATTTAACGCTGTTGGTTTCACATGCCAAAGACAATTGTCTATTCCAACAGATTGATGTTCAACCCAAAATGTTCAAAGCTTGGGGTGAAATGGTCGGTGCTCTTAAAGCCGGTGTCATTGATGCGGCTTTTATTTTATCTCCGTTAGCCATGGATTTATTTAATCAGGGTGTTGATATCAAAACCATTTTATTGGCGCACCG
Organism: Gammaproteobacteria bacterium; assembly: GCA_003645255.1. Taxonomy (GTDB): domain Bacteria; phylum Pseudomonadota; class Gammaproteobacteria; order Beggiatoales; family Beggiatoaceae; genus QNES01. The sequence continues at coordinate 2,507 of QNES01000196.1, read as the reverse complement.
TGATGGTTCAGCGATTACAGTTAAAACCGGTTCAAATATTCGTTCCGCTGCCGATTTAAAGGGTAAAGCTATTGCCATCCCTGATAGAAAAGCGACTCATACCGCCTTACTCAATCATTATTTAATGAGTGGTGGTTTTTCCCTTAAAGACATTACGGCGAAAGTGATTGCGCCGCCCAATATGCTCAAAGCGATGAAATTAGGGCGAATTGACGCATTTATTGTCGCTGAACCCTTCGGCGCTAAAGCTCAACACAATGGTATAGGTAAAATTTTGGTACTTACTAAAGATATTATTGATCATCACGTTGAATGTATAGTCGTGGTGAATCAGCAAATGATAAAAAAACACCGTGCTGCTATTCAAGAATGGGTAAATAGTCTCATTCGCGCTGGAAAATGGATCGATAAGGATAAACTGGAAAATGGCTCTAAACAAGTTGCCAAAATGACTGCACAAAAGTATTTTCCCCATTCAGAAGAAGCTATTATAAGGGGGCTACAAAATCCTTCAAATCGAATATCCTTTTCTGATCTTAATCCGGTTTTAAGCGATTTTCAAACCATTGTGGATATATCACTACAAGCGGATATAATTGACAAAGTTGATCTGGATAGTTTTATTGATGATAGTTTCTATCGTCATGATTAGGTTATACTTTAAACATTCAAGAACCATTAACCATTAACCATTGCTATATGCGTATTCGTACAAAATTACTCATTAATACCCTCATTATTATTTTTTGCTTAGGTAGTGTCGGAGGTATAGGGTTTTATTACACACACCATGTCGCACAAATGTCTTTGAAGTGAATTTGCGTTCTGAACAAGATCAATTGGGGCAAGCCCTATCTAAAATGAGCTATACCTTGCGCGAAGTCACAGCTAAATAGGCGGTGATATTAAATTAGCCAGTGAAGAAAATAAAGGTAGCACCTTTACGCTTTATTTACCAATGGATGAACAAAATCCAGCCGTTTCAAATAACATTGTTTCTCAATCTCAAATTGTTTCTCAATTTCAAGATGAGGCGACATCTTTTCAAATGTCGAAAAAATCGCTTGCACCCGCCGCGCTTCTTGAAACCAGTCAAAAAATTGATGAAAAAAGTGAAGTGATTGAAGATGATCGGAGCAATATAAAGCCAAGCGATAAATCAATTTTAATCATCGAAGATGATCACAATTTTTCAAACATTTTGATAGAACTTGCACAAGAAAAGGGTTTTAAATATCTTATCGCTAAAGACGGCGAAACTGGCTTGCAACTAGCTCAAGAATATCATCCGCAAGCCGTTATTCTTGATGTCGGATTACCACAACTTGATGGTATTTCCGTCATGGAAAGGCTTAAAGATAATCCTAATACGCGAGCTATTCCGGTACATTTTATTTCTGCTTCGGACCAAAGTAGTGAGGCGAAAAAAATGGGCGCAATTGGTTATTTGATTAAGCCTGTCAGTGTGGACGAAAAGGAGATGGAAGTTTTGGTAGCCGATAATGGCAAAGAAGCACTGAAGAAATTGGAAAAAGAACCGAACATTGATATTGTTTTGATGGACATTATGATGCCCGAAATGGATGGCTATAAAGCGATACAAGAGATACGAACGCAACCACGCTTTCGTCAACTACCCATTATCGCTTTGACTGCGAAAGCCATGAAGGGTGATAAAGCCAAATGTATTGAAGCGGGTGCCAATGATTATTTGGCAAAACCGATGGATACGGATAAACTGTTTTCGCTGATGCGGGTATGGTTGTATCGGTAAATTGATTTAACTAACAGCCCACCAACCGTTAAAAAAATTAAGTTTGTTCTCGCGTTAAAATAATTGATAATTGAAAAACGATGAAAACATTTATGAAGTCTTTTACCGTCATGCTCCGATTTGTATTTATCAGCTTATTGACCTGGGTAGTTGCCAGTTCGGTTTCAGCCACTGTCGTGTACTCGTCATCCACCAACAAACTTTTCATTCCATATCTTGAATATAAAAAGCAGAACTATGATGCCGAATGGCTATATTGCCAGGACTGCAACGAATTAGCCATCACTCAAAGCAGGCTGCGACAGAATAATGTTTATCCTGTATACGGACAGCGAATACTTGTGGATGAACAACTCAATCTTCACTTGCCGCGCATCAATGTCGAAGGCAGTTTTTATCAGGCAGAACTTGCTTTTATGCCTGAACAGAATACCTTTTCAGTTAGTAATCTGCAACCACTTGACGAGCATAATCCATTGCGTGGAGAGTTGCTTGCGACTAACCACGAAGGCACTTATCGACAGAGCCAGATTATTCAACTCATTGCGTTTTATAGCCTACAAAATGGCGTAAGCATTGATTTGCAAGCCGCCAATGATGTTGATGTTTTTACCATCAGTTACCAAACGCTGGATCCTGGTGGAGAACTCACACCTGCTTCAGCACTGATCGCGTTTCCTACTGGGCTTGATACGCCCTCACCTTTGGTTGCGTACCAGCACGGAACGCTAGT
>QNES01000195.1 GCA_003645255.1 Gammaproteobacteria bacterium | reverse complement strand
AGTGGTTGTTGGATTTGCTTTTTATATTGCCTTTTATTTTTTATATGTAAAAACATTGAATGGGTTTCAGCAATTACGTTTTGCTATTCCATTTTTTTGGTTTTCATTGGTTTTTTCAATCGCTGTTTTTTTACAACTTTATATACATCGCAGATTAACAATCTTGGTTGCTAGTATATATATCATGTTTTATATGCTCATTGCATTTTCTGAAAAATATGATAACTTAAAAAAATACCAACCTGTTTTATTGTTTTTAGGTATGACTGGCATCATTTACGCTGCTATTGGAGCCAGTTATTATTTGTTTAGAGGCAATTATGCCGAAATATTTAGCATTCCTGAATTAATCGGAATTGTTAAATTATGGGGTACAGCGCCGTAAGCGATATTAAAGCGTGTTAGAAATAGCGTGTTAGAAATACCATTTTTTCAAAAATGGTATTTCTGCCCTTTTATTTCTTTGTCGTTACACAAATTTTAGGTGTTAAACAATGCAAAATTATTCAATAAGAAAACGTATTCTCGTCACTGGTGGAGCAGGTTTTTTAGGCTCACATCTTTGTGAAAGGTTGTTAAAAGAAGGGCAAGATGTTCTGTGTGTGGATAATTTTTTTACCGGAACTAAAGATAATATTATTCATTTAATTGATAATAATCACTTTGAAATTCTTAGGCATGATATCACCTTCCCGCTTTATGTGGAAGTAGATGAAATTTATAATCTGGCTTGCCCTGCCTCTCCTATTCATTACCAGTATGATCCGGTGCAAACGACTAAAACCAGCGTACATGGTGCAATTAATATGCTAGGGTTAGCTAAACGAATCAACGCTAAAATCATGCAAGCTTCTACCAGTGAAGTTTATGGTGATCCTCAAATTCATCCCCAAACCGAAAAGTATTGTGGGCATGTTAATCCTATCGGTTCAAGGGCTTGTTATGACGAAGGTAAGCGTTGTGCTGAAACTTTGTTTTTTGATTATCATAGACAGCATAATTTGAGGATAAAAGTCGCCAGAATCTTCAATACTTATGGTTCAAGAATGCATCCTAATGATGGGCGAGTTGTTTCCAACTTTATTGTGCAAGCCCTACAAAATCAGCCAATCACAGTTTATGGGGATGGTTCTCAAACTCGCTCTTTTTGCTATGTAGATGATTTGATTGAAGGATTTATTAGGCTAATGAACACGCCTGATGACTTTACGGGTCCCGTGAACTTGGGTAATCCTGGTGAGTTCACCATCTTGGAATTGGCTGAAAAAGTGATTGCCATGACTCATTCATCAAGCCAAATTGAATTTAAACCCTTACCCGGTGATGATCCTAAGCAACGTCAGCCTGATATTACTCTTGCTCAACAGGCACTTAATTGGACGGTTAAGGTTAAATTAGAACAAGGGCTTGAAAAGACTATCGCCTATTTTCGTCAATTGTTAAACAAAACTTAAACATGCCGCTTAAAAAAATAACGATTATTGTACCAGCCTACAATGAGTCAAAAAATATTATTCCTTTTTATGAAGCGGTTTGTCACGTCATTGATGAGTTGACAAATTACTAATGGAATTTGCTATTTGTCAATGATGGTAGTACAGATGAGACTTGGATAAAAATTAAAGAATTAGCTGATAAGGATCATAATGTTAAAGGTATTAATCTCTCACGTAATTTTGGCAAAGAAATCGCATTAACAGCAGGTGCAGAAGCAATTGAAGATACAGAGGCTGTGATATTGATGGATGCTGATTTACAGCACCCACCATCGCTTATTCCAGAATTGGTACAACAATGGGAAAGTGGTTATCAAATTGTCGCTACCCAAAGAACAGCAATTGAATATTCTTGGTTACGTGAAATTGGCTCTAGGGCTTTTTATTATCTTATGAGATTGATGTCTGATATTAATTTGGAAGCTAAAACCACAGATTATCGTCTTTTAGATAAGAAGGTGCTGAATGTTTTAAAAACATTTGAAGAAAAAACGCGTTTTTTTCGAGGGCTTATTGATTGGATGGGATTCAGAAAAACTTATGTCAACTTTTCAGCCCCAGAGCGTAATGATGGTGATTCAACATTTAAACTAAGAGATTTAACCAAACTAGCTATCAATTCATTAACCAGTTTTTCATTGGTGCCGTTGCGTCTAACTGGATATTTGGGAATTTTTGTATTAATGAGTACCAGCTTATTAATGATTTATATGCTCATCACCCAATTTTTTACAGAACAAATTCTTTATACAACACTTGCCTATTTTGTGGTTTTCAATACTTTTTTGTTTGGAGTCGTCTTGGCAGCTATAGGAATGCTTGCTCTTTATATTGGGCATATACATACTGAAGTGATTCGTCGCCCTTTGTACATTATTCAGGAACAAGTTGGGTTTGATAGTTCGGAATCTGGGAAAACAACTAAATGACTAAAGATCGAGAGTTAGAACGTATTACTTCTTTAGAACAAATTATCAAAGCAAAGGAAGCAGCAACATAAGTATCAATATTCCATCAGCAAAAATTATGATAGTACCGATTTGGATAAATTAATGGTTTTTTATAAAAACTTGCAATTTGTTAAACAAGAAATTCTTCGTTAATTAAGGGCAGAGGTTAAATTTTGAGGTTAAAACCAAAAGTAAAAAAACTAATTATCAAATATGCCAAGCAACATTTTGGAGATAATAGTCAACTTTATTTATTTGGAAGTCGTATCCATGATGATAAAAAAGGGGGAGATATAGACTTATTGTTAGAATGTACGCACGATATAGATATGGAAATACAAGTGCATTTTTTACGAGATATTTATAAAAATGTCACAGAAAGGAAAGTAGATTTGCTTATTAAAACGCCATTTACACAAGATAAACCTATTTTACATACTGCAAAAAAAGAAGGCATATTATTATGTTAAAAGAAGCAATTGATACAGCTTATTTACATTTTAACAGAGCAAAAGATAACTATGATGAAATGGTGCAATTACCAATAGATTTGAGTATATATAAAAATAAAGAACATATTAAAACAATTGATGCCTTTATTTTTAGATTTATTAAATTGCAGGATTTTATGGGTGATAAACTGTTTAAGGAATTAATCAAACGTATTGGTGAATATAAAAATAACATGTCATTAATTGATGTTTTGGATAAATTAGAGAAGCTAGAAATTATTGATTGTGCTGATAAATGGCTTAATTTTAGAACAATTAGGAATAAGCTAACACACGAATATCCAAATAATGAAGAAGATACAATTAATGGGATAAAATTGGCGATGGTTTATTTTGTAGAAATGGGTATAGTTTTAGAGAAGATAAAAATATATATTGAAACAAAAGAGTTGATATAAAATTGGACATTTTATTCGTTTCCAAAAAAAATGGTGAACAGAATAAAATTAATATACTCAACGTGGTGATAAACTTAACTTTTTAGTGATGCAAGGTTTTTTCAAAAAAAGGTTTTTTCAAAAAAATGCTAAAAAAATTATTTAACAATTTATGGGATAATGCCTATCAGGGCAATAACCACAACATAATAAGCCTATTAGAACATAATCCAACAGCGAAATTTCTGGATTTAGGTTGTAATGACGGTGCATGGACAAACAAATGTGCCAAAAAACTAGGCGAAGACAATAGTTTTGATGTCATACATGCTAACCAAGTCATTGAACATCTCTATGATACAGAGAAATTTATGTTAGAAATCAATAGGTTATGTAAATCGGGGGGGGTAATTGTTTTATCAACAGAAAATGCTTCCAGTTGGCATAACATATTTGCACTGATGTTAGGATGGCAAATGTTTAGCTTAACAAATATCTGTTCATCAGGTGGAGTTGGCAATCCGTTGGCTATTCATAGAGGGAAAACCCAATCTTGTAAACCTATGGAACATATAAGAATCTTCGCCTATAGGGGATTAGTGGAATATGTAGAAAAATTTGGCTTCAAAGTAGAAAGCATTTTATGTAGTGGTTACTATCCCTTGCCTAACTGGTTCGCTAAGATTGATCCACGTCATGGGCATTTTATAACGATAAAAGCTATAAAAATAGCTGAGGTGTGAAAAAAATGAAAAATATTATTGATGAAAAACCAAGCAGTGATTTACATGGCAGATTACTTTTCTCAAGTCATTTTGTACACGATTCAGATATTAAAGATAAAAAAGTATTAGATATTGGTTGTGGGTATGGTTGGTTTGAAATTGATTCAGTCAAGAAAGATGTTCAATCAATTACAGGTATTGAACTGACAGAGAATGATTTGAATACCGCTTTAAAACATGTTAATTATGATAATGTTAATTTTCGTGTAGGAAGCGCAATTAATTTGCCCTTTGAAGATGGAATGTTTGATACAGTTGTTTCTTGGGAAGTTCTTGAACACATCCCTAAATTTACTGAAAACAAAATGTTTTCAGAAGTGTATCGCGTACTCAAACCGAGTGGACGCTTTTATCTATCAACTCCTTATAGCCATTTTTTTAGTAATTTATTTGATCCAGCATATTGGTTAATTGGACATCGTCATTACTCGAAGGAAAAAGTCTGTGAATTTGCTGATAAAGCTGGTTTTTCAGTTAAAAATATTGCATTAAGGGGGGGGTATGGGAAATAATTTCAATTAACAACCTTTATATAGCTAAATGGATATTTAGAAGAAAACCCTTTTTTGAAGATTATATTCAAAAGAAGGTTGATTATGAGTTTGTTATGAAAAATAATGGTATTGCTAATATTTTTTTAAAAATGGCAAAATAATAAAACTCGTAAGCCGCATATGTCTGATTAATCAATCAGAATTCGTCGGTGCATACACCTACCGTGCTACCGTACTCATAAAATTAAAGTAAGAGAAAAAATGATGAAATGGGTTGAAATTAAACAACGCTATCCCGAAAAATTTATTTTACTAGGTAATCTAGTAGAAGAACAGATATCTTCGCACAGATATAAAATCTTAGCAGGAAAAGTTCTTAAAGTGAGTGATAATGCCAAAGAAATAAGAAAAGCCTATCAAGAATATAATCGTCAAGGAAAAGATGTACTCTATTCACTTCCCAGTACCACTGAAGAATTTATTGTGGAAAATGTACCCATTAAAGGCATTCTTTCAAATGAAATTTGAGCAAAAACAGGGGTTGATATGGGTACCTATAGAAGTCGTTTATGAGAAAAAACATCTCATTATTCCTGATTGCATTATTGATACTGGTTCATCAAGCACAATGATAGATATTGATTTAGTCGAATTTAATTATAAAAAACCAGCTATCATTAAACGCTTATTTGGAATAGGTACAGGGAAGCAAGAAGTTTTATCTCAAAAAGTAGATAAAATAATTATTGAACAATTTAAATTAGAAGCAGTAGAAATTGAATTTGGTACAATCAAAGAAAATCTAGGAATTAATGGATTTATTGGTAATGATATTTTGAGCAAGTTCATTGTAAGTATTGATTTCAATCAACAAGTGATTAATCTTAAATTAAACCAATAAAACCGACATTTCGCACTATTTAAAATAGGAATGGAATATGAGCATTTTATGTAGTGGTTACTATCCCTTGCCTAACTGGTTCGCTGATTGATCCACGTCATGGGCATTTTATATAAAGGCTAGAAAAATAGCTGAATTTCCAATTCCCAAACAGGTGGAGTTTGATTAGATGATATGAATAAATCCATTCCTTTCTCAATTATCATTCCCTTTAAAACATGGTTAACTGACTTAGATGAATGTTTATCTCATATAGATAAAATGATTTTTAAGTCTTATGAAATCATCTTATTGCCAGATGAAAAAATCACCCTGCCCACCTACTATGCCAAAATGCCCATTAAAATCATAGCGACGGGTGCAGTTAGCCCTTCTATTAAACGAGATTTAGGTGCTGAAAAAGCCAGTGGTGAATATTTGGCGTTCATAGATGATGATGCTTATCCACAATCTGATTGGCTTGAAGTCGCACACCGTTTTTTATTAAATCAGCCCAGCGTAGCAGCAATAGGCGGACCCGCCATTACCCCAAAAACTGATCCCTTTTGGGCGCGTGTCTCAGGTGCCGTATTTTTAAGTAAACTTTCAGGTGGATTTCCTGAACGTTATGTCTCAAAGCCACCGAGCAAAGAAATAGATGATTGGCCCAGCGTTAATTTAATCGTTAGAAAAGATGTCTTTCTTGAAATAGGGGGATATGATTCCAATTTTTGGCCAGGTGAAGACACCAAATTATGTCGGGATATTATAAAAAAAGGTAATAAAATCATATATATACCAGAACTTATTGTTCATCACCACCGAAGGGCTAGTTTGGCTAAACACCTACGACAAATAGGTAATTATGGCTATCATCGTGGTTTTTTTGCCAGGCATTATCCTGAAAATTCTCGAAAGTTGACTTATTTTATTCCGACATTATTTGTTATATTTCTTATAATGGGTACATTAGGCAGTCTATTTTCAGAAACGATTCAGTTTTTTTTGACAGCCGGATTATTGGCTTATGGTTTAGCTTTAATAAAAGCATTGTGGGATATAAAACGCTATGAAGATTGGAAAATCACTTTATTCAGCCCTTTCTATATCTTCTTAACCCATATTCGATATGGCATACGATTTTTCCAAGGCTGGTTTGCTAAACAATATCAAGGTTCGTTAGGTAGATAAGATGGCTTTAATCAAACTAATTGCCGAACATTTAATACCCTCCGCCCTAATTGGTTTCACTGCCTATTGGTTGACAGGGCAAGGGCATTTAATTACAATTGCGTTATTAACAGGATGGT
>QNES01000194.1 GCA_003645255.1 Gammaproteobacteria bacterium | reverse complement strand
GAACAAAACGATCCTGAAAACGAAGAATTACGCTATCGGATTAATGCGTTTGATTGGGAGGAGGAATTTGCGAAAATTATGGGAAATGGGGGATTTGATGTGGTGATTGGGAATCCGCCTTATTTATATTCAGCAGGGCAAAATTATCCAGATTATTTTAATAAGAATTACCAACTCAAACAGTACCAAACTGATTTTTATGTTTATTTTATTGAACGCGCCCTTTCCCTAAGTCATAAAGAAGGAAAGTTATCCTTTATTGTGCCAGATTCATGGCTTAATTCGCAACATTTTTCCAAAGTCAGAAATCATTTACTGACAAAACATAAATTGGATAAAATTCTCATATTTGACTACCTTGTTTTTAAAGGAGTCACACTGGAAAATTCGATTTTTATTTTATCAATCGCGGCTAATTCAAGTCAATTCCCTATTGATTGTTTGTTAAAATCGAAAAAATTTATGACGCTTAATACAATTAATCCTAAAAATGCGGTGGCATTAGGATTAATTAATCCACGTATGTCAAGAAACTTAGAACGGGTTCTTGGAAAAATTGAGCAAGGTTCTATTTTTTTAGAGGATAAGGTAAAAATTAATAGAGGCATTCATGCTTATAGAACGGATGGCTATGGAAAATCTAAGTTTGGTGCTGGTTATCAAATAAGGAGAGATAAAGATGAAGAATCTTATCATGCTGATATGCCATTAGATGATACATACTTACTTGAAATTAAAGGTAAACATCTGGACCGTTACACATTTAAAAACGGTGGTAAATATTTATCTTATGGAAACTGGCTTGCTGAAGCACGAACACCAGAATTTTTCTTTCAGCCCAAAATAACTCTTCGTAAAATTTTAAGTGTTAAATTGCATGGTACTTTTTTTGAAAAAGCAGTGGCTTTAGATCAATCTTTGTACATTATGATTTCCAAAAATAATGATACCGAAGAATTAAAACACATTTTAGGACTCTTGCTCTCAAAAATTGGGGCATGGTATTTAAAACATAAGTATGCGATATACGATCAACTTTATCCTTGGTACACAAAGAAACAGCTTTCAGTATTTCCTATCAAGGAAAAAAGTGAATTAATGCTCAACTTGGTTAACCAAATGCTCATTCTACACCAGCAACTAAACGATGCCACCTCAAACCACAAAAAGGAAACCATTCAAAGGCAAATCAATAGAACAGACAAAAAAATTGATAATCTGGTTTATGAACTCTATGATTTGACTCCCAATGAAATTGCTATTGTGGAAGAGGCGTGTTAGAAATCCGATCTTTTTCAAAAATCGGATTTCTTTTTATTCAAAGAATGAGTTGCGGTTTTAAGCAACTTTGATGAAACTTAATTTTGTGCTGTCTCCAATTCTACAGAATCCGGTTTCTCTAGTACTGAGGTGCCTAATACACGCGCGACTAGATCTTCTACCGAAGGGCGATAGCTATCAGGTGCACTCAGTGGTGGAATTTCTGTCAGGATGATCCTGGCTGATTCTCTACGGGCGCGTAATAGAGATGTGCCTGGGGGGCGAGTCAGATTATCTTCCAGAAAAACGAGGGCATTTTCTTTATTCTTTAGTAATTCTGACAGTACATTTTCAACCTTATCTCTTGTTGCATGAGGAAAAATTTCAAAGCCGAGTAACGCAAAGCCCTCTGCTAAAGCGTTACTACCCATAAAGATGAGCCTCATCCTAATTTTCCTAACAATAAAATGGTGACAATCAAGCCATAAATGGCAATACCTTCTGCTAAACCGAGGTAAACAAGGGTACGTCCAAACATTTCGGGTTTTTCCGTAATCACAGCCAATGATGCGGCGCCTACGGGTCCAACGGCAATGCCGGCGGCGATAGTGGAAAAGGCTGTTGGCAGCCCAATACCTATGATCGCTAATCCCATACCAACGCTGATTTCACGAGCAACTTCAGTCGTTGCTGGTTCTGCCATCACTTCACCCATTCCTAAAAATAATAAGCCAATTTGTGCGCCGACAAAGGTAAGCAAATTAATGCCCACCGTGCCTTTTAACCAGCGTGGTGCATTAACGGGTTTAGATAAGGGGCGTATTTCAAAATAAATCCCCATTGCGATAAGCCCTAATAAACTTAAAGTCATTAACATCAGTAGCCAATACATAAAATTTTCCTCATTAACATTAGAAAAACCAAGTTTTTTGAAAAAACTGGGTTTCTTTTCTATTAACCATTAACCCTTGAATAATACTTAGCAATATCTGCCTCACTTACCCGTGTCAAAGCATCTTTTGGTAAGATTGATAGCAATTCCCAAGCTAAATTTAGGGTTTCAATGATATTACAATCAGTTGTTTCTCCTTGCCCCACAAAGCGTTTTTCAAATGCGTCTGCAAATGCAAGATAACTACGATCACGTTCTGAAAGTTCTTCTGCACCAATAATGGATGCTAAATTTCGCGCATCTAAAGCACGAGTATAGGCTGCATAAATCTGATTGGCAATACGTCCATGATCTTCACGAGTATGGTCCTTGCCTATGCCATCTTTCATTAATCGTGATAAGGAAGGTGGCACATTGACGGGTGGGTAAATACCCTGGTTATGCAATTCGCGACTTAGTACAATTTGCCCTTCAGTAATATAGCCGGTTAAATCCGGAATCGGGTGCGTTATATCATCACTTGGCATACTCACAACCGGGACCATTGTAATTGAACCGTGCCGATTTTTGATACGCCCAGCGCGTTCATAAATTTCGGCGAAATCTGAATATAAGTAACCAGGGTAGCCCTTACGCGCCGGTACTTCTCCTTTCGCCGTCGCAATTTCACGCAGGGCTTCTGCATAGTGAGTCATATCCGTTATGACTACTAAAACATGAAGATCAAGATCATAAGCTAAATATTCTGCCGCAGTTAAGGCGGTACGCGGCAAAATCAATCGTTCCATTGGCGGCTCATCTGCAAGGTTAATAAACATAACCACATTGTTGAGTACGCCACTGGATTCAAATTGTTCTTCAAAAAAACGGGCATCTGCATAAGAAACCCCCATCGCTGCAAAAACGACCGCAAATTGTGATTCTTGCCCAGGTAACTTAGCTTGACGAACAATTTGAGCCGCTAGACGGTTATGTGGCAATCCTGAACCTGAAAAAATCGGTAATTTTTGTCCACGTACTAAAGAATTTAAGCCGTCTATTGTAGATATACCCGTTTGAATAAATTCACTTGGGTAGGCGCGTGCTGCTGGATTCACTGAAGAGCCATTGACATTGCGCTTTAAACTAGAAATAATATGGGGGCGACCATCACGCGGTTGCCCTATACCATTAAATACCCGCCCTAATAAATCGGGAGACAACGGTAATTCAAACGGCTCTTCTAAAAAACGCACCCAAGTACTTTCTATATCCAAATCATTGGTACCTTCAAAAACTTGCACCAGTACGATTTCTTGAGTCGTTTGTATGACTTGCCCATTGCGCTTGCGCCCCTGATAATCATACACCAGGACCCTATCACCCAGTGCAACATTTGGCACACCGCGCAAAAATAATAGGGCATCGCGCATAGCCGATACCATACGATATTCTTTCATATTTAAAATCAGTCATTTTAAAAAATTCGTAACGACTCAGGGCAACCACAAGGGATTGCCCCTACATCTTATTACCCCCCCCGTTTGTTCCGGTAGCTTAAAATGCCGCCATGCATTCATTCCACCTGCTAATTGGACGACATTTTGGTAACCATGACGCTGCAATAGTCTCACTGCCGGAATGCTACGATGGGCACTTAGACAAATGGTGACTACCGGTTTTTCTTGACTAAAACTCAGTGTATCAATTTTTGAGCGTAATTGTGTAATTGGAATACTCACCGCCCCCGATAAATGTCCATTTTTCCACTCTTTATGGCTGCGAACATCTAATAATTGAGGGCAAAAAGCAGGATTATTCATTTTTTCTGCCAGCTCTGTAGGAGCAATTTCAGGCACTTTTCCAAATGGTATCCACCAAAATAATTTGCTCGTTAATGATTGTGAATGAGTCATTATTTTTATCCTAATTAAATAATTCTATGAAAATAACATTATGATTATAAGGCAGAAATCCTATTTTGTGAAAAAATAGAATTTCTAAATTGATATAATGTCAAATAAGGAGGCAAAATCATGAAATTCATCAAATTACTTTTAATCGCAGTCATGGTTGCTTTAAGTCTAAATGCACTGGCTGTAGAACAACGTATTGCCCTGGTGATTGGTAATAGTCATTATCCCGATGGGGCTTTTTTGCCTAATCCTCAAAATGATGCGAAAGATATAGCGCAAGTTTTAAGGGATTATGGTTTTACCGTGACACATAAGCAGGATTTAGACCAGGAGAAAATGGACAAAGCCATTATTGATTTTGGGAAGGCGTTGACGAAAGATGGCGTGGGGTTGTTTTATTTTGCAGGGCACGCTATTCATATTGATCAGCGCAATTATTTGGTGCCGATTGGAAAAAGAATCCCTGAAATTCATTTGGTGAAGTATCGAGCTATTGATGCACAGTGGATTGTTGAAGTCATGCATAGTGCAGGGAGTCGGATGAATGTGGTGGTTTTAGATACTTGTCGTAATAATCCGTTTCTGAGTTATTTGCATCCATCGGAAGGTTTAGCGGCGATGCACGCACCAAAAGGCACTATTATTAGTTATGCAAGCACTTTCTGTAAAAAGTCGGCTGATGCTAATAAGCGGAATGGCTTATATACCACACATTTGCTTGAAACGATCAAACGCCCTGGTTTGACGATTGAGGAGGTTTTTAAGCAAACCGCGACCGCCGTTGATTCAGCCAGTGGGGGGCGACAGGTGCCTTGGCGTTCGAGTTCTTTAACGGGTAAAGATTTTTGTTTTAGTCGTTGTAGAAAATCGGGTTTAGCTGTGAAACAAGATGTCACTGATTTATTAGCCACTTGTGAATCCTATATGAATCAATATTGGTTCACAACCAGCCCAACGGGTGAAACGGCTTTGAATTGTTATCAGCAGGTTTTGAAAAAACAAGCTAATAATCAACCAGCCTTTCAGGGTTTGAAAAGGATAGAAGACTATTACAGCGATAAAGTTGAAAAGCTTCTGGAACAAGGGCGAAAACAACAAGCGAAAACTTATATCGCTCGTTTACGCCAAGTTTCGCCGGAATCACCCAAAATAGGAGAATTTGAAAATCAGTTTATTTCAAAGCCTATTCCAAAGCCGACACCTCCTACAACAATTCCTATTTCGCCTGTTGTGAGTGGTAAAACTTTTCAAGATCGTTTAAAAGACGGTAGTTTAGGTCCAGAAATAGTACACATCCCTGCCGGGCGTTTTCAAATGGGGGATATTCAGGGCGGTGGTGATAGTGATGAAAAACCAGTGCATCAGGTGTCAGTGAGTGAATTTGCGATGGGTAAGTATGAAGTCACTTTTGCTGAATATGACAAATTTGTACAGTCGACTAAGCGAAAAAAACCAAGTGATTTTGGCTGGGTACGGGGTAATCGCCCGGTGATATACGTATCTTGGGATGATGCGGTGGCTTATGCTGAGTGGCTAAGTCAGCAAACGGGTAAAACTTATCGTTTGCCTACTGAGGCGGAGTGGGAATATGCGGCACGAGCGGGTACGGAGACTAAATATTGGTGGGGAAATACAGTATCTCATGAATATGCTAATTATGGTAAGGATGAATGTTGTGATGGTTTAGCAAAAGGTAAAGATCGTTGGAAATATACTTCTCCTGTGGGTTCTTTTGAACCTAACCCTTTTGGTTTATATGATATGGTAGGGAATGTTTATGAATGGACATGCTCTGAATATGAAGGTAAGTATAGTGGTAAAGAAAAACAGTGTACGAGCCAAAAACGTGTCAATCTACCTGTAATTCGCGGCGGCTCGTGGCTCAACGATGCGTGGCTCGGGCGTGCTGCAGGTCGTTTCAGAGGCTCGCACGGCAACCGCAACAACTACGTCGGGTTTCGCCTCGTCAGGATAACCCTTTGATATTTAACACTTTTATTCTTTAATAGTTAAGCCAGGGCGTTCGCGGTGGTTCGCCCTACAAAAATCCACGTGTCAATCAATTTTATCATTACCTAACAGATTGGTTTAGTAGTTACAAACCTGTTCCCGCTTATAAACGAATTTGTTGGATTTTATGTCAATAGAAACTAACTTCGGGTATACTTTAGAAATTAGAAAACGACGGATTAATAAAATCTATCCAATTAGAAGGAAACAAAAATGAATACATTAAAAGTTAAGTTTGAGTTGCCAATAATAATTGCATCACAAGTTGGCTTAAATTTCGATAACATAAGTAAAGAAGTTCAGCTGTTTGCCCTAATTTCTTTATGAACATAAGCGCATTTCCCTAAGTAAAGCCTGTGAAATAGGTGGTTTTAGCCAATGGGAATTTTTTGAAATGAATCGGCAGCTTTCAATACCAATACATTATACTCAAAATGACTTAGAAAAAGATATGGAGAGGTTGTCAGATGTCTAAAATTGGGCAATTGAACATTTTACCTCAACTATTTGGAAAGATTATCATTCCAGAAGCGGTTTATTATGAAGTAGTCATACGTGGCTCAGGGAAAGCCGGTGCTGAAGAAGTTAAAAATGCTGATTGGATTGAAAATCAAAAGGTAAAAAATGAATTAGCGGTTAGAGCATTTAGAATAAATTTAGGTTTTGGAGAATCGGAAGTTATTGCCTTGGCAAATGAATGTCAAGCA
This sequence comes from Gammaproteobacteria bacterium, assembly GCA_003645255.1. GTDB lineage: Bacteria > Pseudomonadota > Gammaproteobacteria > Beggiatoales > Beggiatoaceae > QNES01. Next base: position 93 of record QNES01000194.1, on the reverse strand, counting down.
GATTTTATAATACTTGATGATTGGAAAGCACGCCAAACCGCAGAAGAACTAGAATTGCCTGTTATTGGAACAATAGCCATTTTACAAAAGGCG
>QNES01000193.1 GCA_003645255.1 Gammaproteobacteria bacterium | reverse complement strand
CGGATTCTTTATTTGGATTTTGTGACTTAAAATAATCATAACCTGCTTTCTCTTTGAAAATGTGCTTTTTACGCGCACATTGTATCACATAAGCTCACATATTCAAATACTAATACTTTGCTCTATGCACACATCCTTCAAGTGCCCCTATCCGCTTTAGAATAAATTTTAATGAAGCCAGCGTAGGGTGGGTAGAAAACCCACCACACCGAAATAAATACTATTCAAATTGTACCTTAGTTAATTTACTGACAAACGGTTTACCATCAAAATCCAATAAAGCCTGTAGATAAACCGTTTTACCAGAAAGTTCGGTTGATTTTGGTAATTGTAATAACCAATTAAGTTGACCATTTATATCAGTCATACCTTTTAATAAAGGTTGAATATTCCCTGCTAAATAAACCGCTCCTTCAATATTGGGCAAATCTTGAGCAGTAGTTGTTTCCAAGGACCAAAATACCTCAGCCGTTACTTGAGCAGTCCCATCTACAAAAATACGCACGAAATTCCCAGGAGCGACTTGTCCCAATACTGCAATAGTCGCTAAATTATCGGCTAAAATCTGTGGGGGACCTAACAAAACTTTGAGAAATTCATTGGAAGTAAAACCTTCATAATTGATAGCAATATCCAAAATATAAGGTATTTCATCATCAATCATATCAGCCAAATGGAATTGAAAGGGCACTGTTAAAGTTTCTTGGCGCGGTGCCAGTGAAATATTGATTGGCTTATCATCTATCATAATATCTGGCGTATGGGAAGAAACCGATATCCAAGCATCCAATGGTAAAACCCCTTCATTTTTAATGAACAGACTCAAATTCCAGATTTCTCCTGCATCAAACCATTCATCACCATTACCCTGTTGTTCAGTCCAAAGCGGAGCCAATATTTCAGCCCAAGCCCCAGCCCATTGTGCAATCTTATTATAACCGGGTTGCACCGTATTGAATAACGCAGGAATACGAGTTGGAGATGGCCAAAAACCATCATCAAAATGGCCAATTTCTACCGTAAAAGCCAAACTGTTATACATGCCATAATGATAATCATCGCTGGCACCACGAGTTATACCGTACAAATTCCAAGCAGTATCAGTCGTATAACCATTTGTTGCCACTATTTTGGCAGCATAGGAGCGAAAAATATCATCATCTGGCGTAGGTAATGCACTATATCCCCACGGGTACATCCATTCATTACCATGAGTATGCACGGAAATCGACATAGAGGGCGTTTGTTGAGCAAGCAAATCCCGAATGGCAGCCGTTTCAGGTTCAGAAAAGGGAGCCGTTCCTTGATAATTCCCACTATTTGGATCATGACTATCATATTTCCATTCCCAACTATAATTACGATTCAAATCAACACCATAGCTGTTATTGCTATGCTTACGCCGATTTTTGCGCCATAAACCGCCACCGTTAGGATGCTGTTGGCGATTATATTCATAGCCATCGGGATTGACACAAGGAATCAATAAGATATTACGCGAATTGATCAAACGAGTTGTTGTTAGATCAATCGCATAATGACTAACTAGCCATTCTGCAAACAATAACAATGACTCGCCAGACATCGCTTCACGGGCATGGTGTAAAGCATCAAACCATACTGTCGGCTCGCTTGGTTCATAAACATTAGGATGATCAGAAATACGAATTGCCCAAATATCGCGATCTTCATAACTTTTACCTATCGAAAATTTACTAACAATGTTGGGAAAAGTTTGACTTAGACGTTCTAAAGTCTGCTCAATTTCAGCAAGGGTACGAAAGCCACCCATTGAATGTGTTATTGCTTGCCGAGCCTGCCTATCTCTCGCTGCGCGTTGTGCGTAATAGTCAGAAAGATTTTCAATCACGACTTGGAAATTAAAACCAGCAGCTTTCAGCATGGCTTGTTCGGCATCGTCGGCATAAATTATCACGAAACCTTGTAGTAAGTCAGAATAGTGAGCATCAACATCACTAACAAATTGCAGCAAACGGTTAAGTTCAGCCCTATCTTGAATTTGAACTTTAACAAAGTCAATAATGGGGAGAGTTGCTGCAACCATTTCTATCACAAAAATGAGTAAAACAGCCAACCAGCGTAGTATAATCATTCGTTATTCCTTTATATGCTTTCTTTGCCCTTTGATTATATAAGAATTGATATTGATAACATGGTTGACAAACTGGAAAGTATAGCAAAACGTGATAGACGGGAATTATTGAGCCGTTTGAAAGTGTTACTGAAGCATTTGTTGAAATGGCAATTTCAAATCAATAAACGTTCAAAAAGTTGGGAAAATACGATTGATGAACAACGTCAACAAATACATTTACTTTTAGTAGATAGCCCTAGTTTAAAGCCTATACTGACGGAAAAACGGCATGACGCTTATCGTTTAGCTATGAAAGCTGCCATCAAAGAAACGGGTTTACCAAAAACCGTTTTTCCAACGGATTGCCCATACTCCCTAGAACAAGCATTAGATAAAGTTGCCGTTTGATCCAGTAACGGTAGAATTTTTTTCAGTCTTGGAATATATGATTGCGAAGGGCATTCTTTTAGAAGAAAAAAAAGGAGCGGCTAATCTTTTTTCTCTAATAGAAGAACCAGAAATGGAGCAACTTATCTGACCGGTTTTGGTAAAATAATAATCGGTTTTGTACGAACCTATCCCACTATTCAAAAATGCGGAACCCTTCATTCCAATCGTTTGGTTTTTAAGCAAAAAACGAGGGCAAAGAAATCTGATTTTTTCAAAAACTCGGATTTCTAAGTTCAAAAATGAATAGTGGGATAGGTTCACATAAGATTTAGTATATGTTAAAATTAGACTTCTCAATCGTATTTACATAACGTATAACGAAATTCGTATTATGAAAATGCGAATGAAGTCATTTTGACTTTTTTTAATCACTTGATGGAGGTAATTATATTATGAAACACTTCATAACAAGGGCAAGCATTTCTACGATGTTTGGTTTTGTTTGGATATCTTTTAGTCTGTCTGCGTTTGCAGCAAGCGTTTTTGAGGAGGGTAACAAAATATGGAATACCTAGAAAGAATTACTCTCAATCCGGAAATTTGTCATGGTAAACCCTGTATAAGGGGCATGAGATGGCCTATTGATGTCATCTTAGATATGTTAAGTTCAAAAATGTCTGCCAAAGATATTTTAGCCGATCACCCAGAACTTGAAGAAGAAGATATCTTTGCGAGTTTAACTTATGCGAGATTAGTCGTTTCCGGCGACATGATTATGAGGAAAATAGCCTGATGAAAATACTTTGTGACGTTCACATACCTTATAGATTGGTAAAGTTCCTTAATAAAAATGGGGTTGAAGCCATTCATGTCAATCGTATCCTAGATAAATGGTACACAAAAGACAGTGACATTTGTCGTTATGCGGATGAAAATGATTATGTGGTAGTCACTAAAGATATTGATTTTCGGAACAGCTATTTTCTTAACAAAACACCAAAAAAGTTGATAAAAATCAACCTTGGCAACGTGACTAATCAGGAATTGATTGACATTTTTGATAACTATCTTGATTTGCTGATTGAACAATTTGAAGCAGATAGCTGTTATATTGAAGTCAATAAAAATAACCTGACTTTAATTAACAATACCTTCGCCAATGGTTAGGAGGTAAGACCGATGTGGAATGATCCCATTGTGGAAGAACTGCACAAACATCGACAAAAAATGGCTGCTCAGTTCAATTATGACGTTCATGCTGCGTGTCAGTATTATCGGGATAGGCAAAAATTTTCAGGGCTGCCGGTTGTTTCAAAAAAACCTAAGTTAATTAAAGATTTGAAGCCGATTATTCAAAAATAACGGAATGATGAACAGTTGATTGCCGGTGATTTATGCACTGTCAACAAGCCAGGTAGGGCTCCTAACGTGTTTTTGGTGCAACGGCATTTCGTTAAAACCGAAAATGATTCTACAAATACCATGTTATACGAAATGAATGCCGATGCACACAAAAACACGTTTGTCCACCCTACCTGGCTGAAGTCTTTAAATTCGCCATAGCGAACATAATTATTTTGACCAGTGAAAATTTTTTCAAAAAAGGGCTTGACCATTTTTAAATAGCGTGGTAGTATTGGAACTTCATTAAAAAATTATTTATGACGGTTAATGATTAGTGGAATAACTGATAACTGAACTACCTGAAGGTGAAATTTCACTATGGGTAAATTTACCGTGACATTAATTCTATTTTTTTTCGTTCCCAAATTCTGTTTGGGAACGCTTTCCTCAACTCATATTATTAATTAATATGAATAAAAAAAGCAAGCGTAGGGTGCGGGGAGCGCACCATTCCATTCACAAATATGAAGTGTCGTCCAATGAAATAAATTTATTCACCAAATTAACGGTGCGTAGGACGCACCCTACGCTTACTTGAAGGATGTGTGCATAGAGTACCTGTTTCAGTTCATAGCAAGTCCTGATTTCAATAACTCTGACACCGTCACAAATTGATATAAGTTCTAACAGATATCTGACAGGTTTCCAAAACCAGGTCTTTAGTTGGAACAAGACATACAAGATAATAGATGAATGGTTGGGTTTCCTGTTGTCAGTCCAACCTACGAATTGCTTTTAATCAACCCGTTTCATCTTTAAGTTGTTTAATCTGTTCCGCACTGAGTGTATTACCGAAGCGACGTATAAAGTTTTCTGTTGCTTCTGCTATTCCCTCTGCTTTTCCATCTGCTCTAGTAGCCGCTAGTTTATCTGGAAACAACAGTTCAATCAGTTGTTTTGCAGTTGGATCGTCTCGAAGTGATTCTATGTTCATGATAGTTGTTGGTGAAAGTAGTTGAAAACCGGCGGTATTATATTTTCTACCAGCCAAAATAGCCAGTAGAAAAAGCATTTCAGCTTGTTCGTGAGAATCTGAAATTTCTGCTTTGAGGATTTCAGAAGCCTCCCGAATTTCAGCCTTACCAGCACCTTTTAAATACGGCGTAAATGGTAACAAACCTGTCAAGTGGTGTCGCTTGACTTTTTCATAACTTTGTTCCCATAAATTGATGACTTCATACTCAATTTTGATGCTTCCAAAATCCTGCTTTCCTAACAATTGACACTTTGGTTCCGGACTCAAGTTGATCAGTAAAGTTTTTACCTTAGGCTTTTTGGTTTTATGCTTGATCAACACACCGTAAACTAAAATCCGCTCATCTATTGTATCATCATAATCGGTTTGTACTTCTATGTGAAATGTCGTATCTCTCAAATGGTTAAGCGTGGTTTCCAGAATCAGCGTCAAAGAGTCAGTTTCTCTTTTGAGATAGGTTTCTAAAGTACGATTCGCATCCAACACTTTGACTTGTTTAAGTTCCTCAGCCGAAAGGTTTTGAAACTCTGGAAAAAATTTAAGAAAATCCAGAGGACGTAATTCGATGGCTTTACGACTGACATAATCAATTGGTTTATCAATCACATCTTGTTGTTCTTGATAATTCTTTGAAAATAAAGGTGTGTCTTCAGTGTCTAATTCTGATAGAAGAGATGCAAACAGATCAGCTTGGTGGTTTGTGATCCGCTTTGGTAGATCAAATATAGTGTTGAAGAAATTTTTTCCAAAAATTTCTCAGTTCAAGAAATACCATTTTTTTAAAAAATGGTATTTCTCAATTTTGACGACTTCGACACTGTTTTCCATACCACCCGCTCAAATCCTATCGCCACCACACTAATCAGTTGCAATTTTAACCCATCATCATATTTTGATTCCAAGCGGGTTTGATAATCTAGCAATTGCTTTTCCGATTTCCCTAATTTTTTCTTAACCGGCTTGAGGGCTTCTAATTCAGAAAGACTCAATTCTTTGAGTTCTGCACCACTTTTTTTGACATCAGATAATTTTAAATACTTAAATTCAATGATAAAATTACGCAAGGGCAGATGACGATAGTCTGGGCGAAGTATCATCGTTAAATCCGCATATCGCCGATCTAAGGCGGTTTCTGAATCCATGATATACCATGCATCATCAAAAAGCACCGTCAAAAAAGCGGTTTTAATCGTCAATTCATCCGCCGTTTTATAATCCCGATTGTCAAACACTTTAAAATAACGCTGTGTCATCAAATCGCAGATGGCTTGTAAATCGCCACTTTGATAAAATTTTCTAGCCAATACCCGAGTGGTTTCGCGTTCCGTGTTTTGTGGTAACAGCCTTTTAAACAGGTGTTCAACATAAAGTTTACGGACCACTAAATTGGGAATTTTAAAACGTAATTCTCTCAGTTCCGTTTCCCCATCCAAGGTTAAAACGCCCAAATAATAAAGTAGCGTGATAATAAACTGGTTACTTTGCGTCTCTTCCAACATGTCATCAATCCCAAAACGATCTGCGACGAATGAGAGAACCAAGGGCGGTGAACCCTCCAAAGCTTGCTGAATAATCGCCCTGCCATTCGGTAAACGAGACAGATAACTCAGCTTGTTCAAATCCAGTTTCAAATTGCTATCCAACATTTGGCGTGGAAATTGACAATCTTGCTGAAAATGTTTCAAGAAGTAAAGGGCTAAAGTGGGATTATAAACCCCTTCACTCGCTCTTTCACTAAAACAATAAGCATTATAAAACGTTTGCATCAAGTTTAAAGCCATTTGCCCTTTTTCCTGGGGTAATTGACATTCTTCGACGATTTGATTCACAACGGATGCTAGTTCGGATTCTCGAAAACCACATAATTCATTAAAAGCCGGTTGTAAATAAATGTTTTCGGCGACATTATAAGCCGTCGTCATATCACTCATTAAAACAGGCGTTGCCCCGGTGATAAAAACCCGTTCTAAACCTTGCCCACTACAGGCAGATTTCACCGTTCTAAAAAAACTTTTGAGTGAACTTTCAGCCGAAAGCAGGGCTTTATAATGCTTTGGTTCGGTTTCACCCTTTCCCATCATAACTTCATTGGCAAAATGATCATATTCGTCGATTAACAGGTAAAGGCGATAAGGGGTTTGTCGTACCGCATTCAAAAGGGAAAGAAACGAAATAATCGCATCTTCTGGTTCAATCGGGATATTT
>QNES01000192.1 GCA_003645255.1 Gammaproteobacteria bacterium | reverse complement strand
TCAAGCATTGTTGTCCACCCATAAATTATAATTTATAATTAACGATACTTTATTATTATAACATAATAAATCATTAACTGTCAAATTGAAACGGGATTTATTTAAGTCATTGATTTTAAAATATTTTTATTTTGAGGTTTACATAAGTCTCTGAAATATATAACTTAATTATTTCGGGACAAGTCTAATATATTCAAGTTTCACGCCAATGTCAGAAAAAAGCCGAAAATTCTTTATTGGTATCCCTTTAGCAGCTAATGCCAGATTATTGATACAAAATAACATAAATGCTATAAATAGCCATTTCTTTTTCATAATTAAGTTGTTTAAGATATCTACAATGGTTTGGCAGTTTACAACTAAGGTAACTCCAAAAAATTAAAATACCCACACACAGGGCAACCATAAAAGATTGCCCCTACGTAACCGATTGATTTGTAGGGGCATTCTTTAGTGTCTGCCCTTATGAAATTATTTATCTGAACATCTATAATAGACATTTTAACCGGTTTTTTTTAGATATGGGTATTTTCCCCCATAGTATTTTTTAAAAATTGAGGTATAATTAATCTTTGTACAGGACATTTTTATTGTTTGAATCAGGATTGACGGAAACGCAGTAACGAGTGAAACGAGATTATTATCAAATTTTTCAGAATGGGTTTGTTGACGTTATTGGTGTTTTATTCTGAAAATTCTAAAATTGGAACCATTCTGATTCTAATAATTAAAAATGATTAAAATCAATAAATTAAATAAAAATGTCCTGTACAAAGCTTAAAAATAAATTTCACTGAAATCAAATTTCTGATAGAGAACCATAGACTTAATCCGAAAACTTGAATGTTTGGTGTCTAGAGACTATTTTAATCTAACCCATTGATTTATTTAAAATTATTAGGCATTAAAGTTCATTGAACCAGCGCCTCTTATTCTAACACTACCCTAAGAGTAAGCGGTTGTTTGCCCTGAGTAAGGGCTTGTAAATGCCTTTCAATACGCCGCTGTAATTCAGGAAGAGTGATAGGAAAACCGCCATCAGCAATAGCATCTTGGAAATCATTGAAATTAAGTACCACTTTTTCTAGCCCTGATAGGGATTCTTGCACCGCTTCCAAAAATTCATAGCTAATCTCATTCGCTAAACAACTGTTCTGTAAAAATTTTTCAAGTAAGGCGCGATTTTCAGTTTGGAGTAATTCCCATTGCTCAGATGCCTGGATAGTTTTTAATTCGGTGAGCAAGATTTGAGTCCATTCGTGATACAGTGTTTCTAACCTGTCACTGAGTTCTGCTAATTGATCAGCCCCCGAGGGCTGTGATTGCGGATTCGGTTTAAAGTCACAATGGGGGCAAAACGCATTCGCAAAAAGATCAGATTCGCTTAAATCAAAACAGCTTTCTAGCTGATGAAGGCTGATTTCAAAATCATCTAATTGAGGTTGGGGCATCAGCTCAATATGAACCAGTTTTTTTAAGCCAATAAAATGGGAATTTTGTAATAAACGCACTTTTTGTTTATGTTCTTCCGCACCTAACCGTGCGTGCTGGTGTAAATCCAGATAAATTTGCCGATAGTGCTTTTGCAATGCGCCCAATTCTTGTTGGATGTGATAACTAAAACCACTCGCAGCCCTTTTCGTCTTATCTTTTAAGTGGAGTAAAAGGCTATCCCGTACCGATTTCATTTCTTGAACCCAGGGATGCGCAGTCGGTAATACCGCTTCCGCTGTCATGAGATAAGCCGTGGCAGGGTTCAAATCACGGAGTATAGACATCAACAGCTTGATTTCTTGTAGCATTTCAAAACTGCGCTGTTGTGCTGTCACTTCTTCAGCACTGTAACGAAAATGTTTGAATTGCCCTAGAGTAGAATAAGATTGCAGCGTTTCCAAAAAGTGTTTGCTTTGCGAAAATTGCGCCCGATAGTCTTGCATTTCCGCGTCACTGAGTACCGCTTTACCCCAAAAAATCGCCCCTTTACTTAATTCATCTTGAATTTTTACCAAAGACGCGAGTATCTTATTCAGTTCAGCCTGTAGGGTTTGCACCGCCTCCTTCTGATTTTGACTCAGATCAATGGCAAAATGGCTAGGTAAACCAAGTAAATGAAACAGGGCTTTTAATGCCGGCATATTAAATTCTTTGGGGCGTTCCAAATGTTTAAATGCCAATAAATCTTTAAGTGGTGTTTCAGCCAATGCCCTAAAATGAGTTGCCGTCAATTTTTGCTTCGGCAAGGCTAATACTAATTCCCCTGCATAAACCAGTGCCGCCAATATCACCATGACAAATTCTGGCTCCATGCGGAATGTTTCCGGTGCCAAATAATACTCTGGCAACAATTCATTCTGATTCAAAACTTGCCCTTGAGGTTTTTTATACAAAACATCAAGAATATAAGCAGCATATTTTGAATTTTCATTAAGGGGTTCGACACGATTTCCAGCTAACAGCTTTAAAGCTTCCAACACACTGTTAGCTTGCTTGGAACGTTTTTGACTCGCCAAATTCCGCAAAGTTTCTTGCACCCCTTGGGTTAAATTATCCTGGGTAATCAGGATAGGAAATACCGGATATTCTGGTGCCTGTTCAGAAAAATTACTTTCTAAACAAAGACTTGCGATAAGATTAAACAATTCCCGAAAATTAACCCGCTCATCTTGATCCAGTTTGAGCAATTGACGCACCTTTTGCCCTTTAGTCCAATCCAATAAGGATTTAGTGCGATTTTGATAAGTCACCTCAAAGGCTTGATTAAGATTATTTTGTAACCATGCAACTAATTGCGCCAAATAAACGGCTTCTTTCGATTCATACACCGTTTTTGGATGCCCCGAAGAACTGGATTTTAACAAAGAAGCGGCACTATAAAAACGCAAAATGTGATGAAAATCATCATCTGTCTGTTTCAGACGGAAAAAGACTTCATCTTCCGTGGTAGCATTTTTCCGATATTTGGGCGGATCATAAGGTTGCAGAAAATAAAGATAAAACTCTTGTTCAGGAACAGCAGTAGAACGCTCATTAGGGGTCCCAAAAAATAAATAACCAGGGCGCATGACTTTATGGCTCTGCCATTCCAATTCATGTTGCCAAATCAGAAAATTACTCACATAGGGCTCATCAGTCACTTCCATCAATTGGCGCAATGCGGCATAATAATGACGATCCAAATCATTATCCTCAACGATTTCCGCCCTATTTTCAATAATGGCATCAAAATCTTCACGCTTTTTCAGATCCAGATAATATTGCCCGTTACTGGAATTAGCCGAAATAAATTGCCGATTAACCGTTTTTAAAATCTCCCGTAAAACTAATTCAACTTGGGAAAGCAAATCATCGGCGGGATTACCCAAATCCTCCAACCCTTTTTGATAAAGACAAAGACTATCTCTCAACTCTTTCGCCGTCACTCCCACCGGCGTATAAAGATGATGCGTGGTGAGCCGATGTACCGACAATGCCTGAATAATGCGTATTGCCATCGCCTTATAATGAGGGCGCGTAAAAGCTTGCGCAATACGATCTTCTAGCATCTGACTACAATTCATCACCTCACGAATATCGTCATTGGCACGAAAAGAGAAATTTTCCCTTAATGTATGCCAATAGCTATCATAAGCCAGCAATTTAGGTTCATGAGAAGGCAGTGTTTGCTCAAGCAAAACTTGCATCGCCCGTTCTAAAGTTTTCAGCACCTCACGCTGCTCGATCCCCACAATGCGCTCAAACACATCAATATAATCCGGATGAACCGGAAATAAATCAACAAATTCTTCCATGCGCTCATTCATCGTGCCATAAAATTGCGCGAAAGGCAGCAAATAGTGACGAACTTTCTCCTTCTGCTGCGCGGTTTTTTTCAACAGCCGCTCCGAAACAACAAACTTAATATCTTTACGTGTGATCAATAACTGCTCAAAACGATCTTTCACCCGGCGCAAATCATGAGCCGCAAATTTAAAACGGGGATTATCAAAAATCGTTTCCTGCACCCCAGCAATAAAGCGAAAGCGTAAATTCTGACACACCTCACCGATTTCACGCAAAAAACTCAAATCCAGAATCAACTCCCGATCTTTACGACTACTTAAAAACTCCAATAACTCATCAACAACTAACAATAGCCCTTGCTTTGGATAACGCGCCTCAAAAGCCCTCATCATTTCTTCAAAGGCACCCTTATTATTCGTAATTTGATCAGCCTGTGGAAATTTGAAATGAACCCCAATCTTATCCAAATAAATTTCCATTTCCTCGGTAAGACAATCGCGGAGCGAGCGTTCAACCGCACTCATTTCCACCCGAATTACCTGAAATTGACCGGCAATACTTTGCAGTGCAGCTTCCGCAACTGGTTGATTATGCACGCTTTTTACCCATTCAGCCTTCTCCGCAAGACTCGAAATCACCGCCATCAAATGTGATTTACCGGTACCATAATGACCGACAATAAATAAACCTTTCTTATCCCCAGACTGATCAAAACGAAGTTGTTCAAAAACTAAATGGATAAACTTATTAGCCATTTCATCAGAAATGACATAAGTCGCCACCAAACGTTTAAGTTTCTCAGAAAACTCAGTCGCTCGGAATTGAACAACCGTTTCTAACGGCTCAAATTGGATTAATTCAGAATATTGCATAAAATTGTAACTCATCAGGTAGTGCCATTCTAAAAAAGGGAAAACTGTTTAAATTTATTAGTATAACGGATTGACTATAACAGATTAAGAAAATAAAAAAATTTGTAACTACTCAGCCTGATTCCTTATAAGATGGCAACCATAAAGGATTGCCCCTACAACAAGCAATATTCATACGTAGGGGCAATCCCTTGTGGTTGCCCTAAGTATGCGTGCTCATAATTTGGACTTTTTAACAAGGCAAAAAAACATTCGCTCAGATCGATATTGTACTAAGGTGTTATTTTATTTTTCAGCAATAATTAATTTTAAATGCTACTTATAGTCTGTAGATTTATTGTCATCTTAACTTCAAATCACTGTGCATGTCTAATACACCTGAAAAGCATCTTGGGCAAAAAATACGTTTTTTAAGAAAACAAATGGGGTATTCCCAAGAAAAATTTGCAGATGTCTGTGGGTTACATAGAACTTATATTGGTTCTATAGAACGTGGAGAACGCAATGTCAGTCTTCAAAATATCGTAAAAATAGCCCAAGCATTAAAAATAACGCCAAGCGAACTTTTGAGTGACATCAGATGACAGTTTATAAAAGTACACCTTATGAAAATGTTAGCAGTGGGCAATGGTACAAAGTGACAGAATCTATTATTATGGAGCATCCATTGGCTGAACAAGAAATTGTCGATATTGTGTTATCATCGTGGGATTCTATTTTTGATTCGTCAATAGGTAAACATCATTTTAAGATTGGTAAACATATCTTTCCTAAACATCAGATTATGGGATTTCTTTTGCATGAGCTTATTACATTAGAAACTGCTACTCGATATCCAAGCGAATGGCGGGGAGAAAAAAATCCAGATGATAAATATCTGGTTTATATCCCCGATGTTCAGTTTTCAATTGAAATCAAGACTTCCTCCAACAAAAACAAAATATTTGGAAATAGAAGTTATGCTCAAGCTGCTGCAAGTAATAAAAAAAGTAAATCAGGCTATTATCTTGCCGTCAACTTTGAGAAATTTGAAAATACTCGAAAAAACCCGATAATTTTGTTAATTAGGTTTGGTTGGCTTGAGCATAGCGACTGGATAGGACAAAAATCTCAGACAGGACAGCAAGCAAGACTAAGTATAGAAACGTATGGGACAAAATTTAAAACATTATACACTGAACGCTAAATTGCTTTGAGCTTCTTCATCTTATTTCTGTTCTAAATAATTTTCTATTCGCGTTGCTATATACCCAATATATTTTTCTTCGATTTCAAAACCAATGACATAACGTTTATTTCTAATGGCAGCTTCTGCGGTGCTGCCTGAACCCATAAATGGATCAAGAATCAGATGATTTTCCTGACTGCATCCCTTCACAATTCTATCAATAACGTTAACAGGAAATTGAGCAGGATGCGCTGTTCTTTCTATTGAACTGCGTTTTTTTCCAGAAGTGACTTTTGGAAATTGCCAGACATCCGTTGGATTTTTTCCCAATGGGTTACATTTTAATTTCCCATTTTTCTTTTGGTTTGGGTACTTTACATTTGGATCCCGTATCTTATCCAAGTGAAATAGATAGTTGTTAGGATCTTTGACATACCAAAGAAACTTTTCATTTCGTGGCGAAAACTGATGCCGACAAGCCACGCCGGCACCATAATTCCAAACCACTTCCTGTATTAAGTAAAAAGGAGAACGATCCCAAAGCAAATAAGGGATAGGTATTGCTTTTGCCTTACCCGGTATTTCAAGATAGCCAAGATTTAACCAAAAAGCACCAAAAGAATGAGTTAAGCGATAAATTTCTTTAATCCAAGTTTCACACCAATCAAGATACCGATCAAGTTGACGCACATATTCCTTACCAATATTATAAGGTGGAGAAGTAATAGTCAAATCAACACTCTGGTTTGGCAACTTAGACATTAATTCAAGACAATCACCCTGATAAATAGCAATATTTGATGTTTCATAAGCAGGTGTGCCTAGTTTTGTTTTAATTTGAGCAAAAAATGGATTTGTTTTCATGAAGTCAAAAATTGTCAAAAGTCGTCAGTAGGGCAAACGTTTTTTTGCCCCATAATAATTTTTGGTGGGCAAATAAACACTTGCCCACCCTACCAAACTATATCCTTAAACTTAAGATACGATACCTCACGCCTACTTAATCACTTCTTGTAGCGTCTTAGCAGTCAATAAGCGTTCAGAACATTTCAACAGGGCTTCTGAGTCCAAACGTTCAATGATTGTACGTTCAGATATTGGTAAAACACCGAATTTGGTTTCCAATAAATGGGTTAGTATTTCCATTTTACCCAGCACTTCGCCCCGCGCTTCACCTTTTCACCTCGTTTTTTGAGACCACGTCTATGAGCACACGACCATTTCCATTTGCTCAGCTATTTTATTTGATAATTTTTTTTCTGTAAAAGTTTTCATTTCCTTTAATAACTGGCTTGCACCATTGGCATCATGTTTTAGAGAATGGCAACGTTCATTTATCCATTGGCTGCG
>QNES01000191.1 GCA_003645255.1 Gammaproteobacteria bacterium | reverse complement strand
TAAAGGCGTTTTTTGTCGTCGCGGTGTTTGGTTTGGAGTCCAAATTCAATTAACTGAACGTTAACTGGTCTGGCACTTTTTAAACCAACCCGTTTGGCTATTTCAGTTGGAATAAGTAGGGCTTGCTGGATTTCGGCAGTCGGGGATTCGATACCAAATAATTGCAATATATCGCAATTTCTTCGGCTTTGGCTTGGGCGAATGGAATAACTTCTAACCTTGGCTCTAGTGATACTGAACCTTTGGTTAGGAGTTCATAAACCCATTCGCTCACCATAACCGCGAAGTTGGGTTCACACCAAATAGCTAAATGAATAGCAACTTTTGGATGTATCCAAGTTCCACCATAACGCCCTGATTTTACTTCTATAATTTTAATTATGGGAATTCCCATAATTAAACTATATGTCTCAAGATATTCTTGAGTGGTTTTAAGGCGCTTGTAATCAGCAAACAGTTTACTAACAGCCTGGCACATATCAGTTGCGCATAAATAGCCATCAGAACGCTGGCGGATTCTAGCACCGTGAAAATCACGGCTTATTAATTGAGTGGTCATAAGTGACACCCCATAGTAGTTATAGAATTTTAAGGGGGTACAAAACACTTAGCAGAGTGGCATTCTATGGTTACCTCTCGTTTCGGAAGCTATCCTAGCTAAGTGTATGGTGAATTATAAAGATGGCTTATTTGTTTGTCAAGCTTTTTTTAAGCTTGGCAGAAAAACTTTTGCCTGAAACTGATAACTGATTATTGATTACTGATAACTTCCCCTTGTTTTAAGTTTAGGTGTGGCAAGGGCAAGTGTATTTTTATCACACTTAAACACTTTAACCTGGTAGGAGACATTAAATTATGTCGATTCGATATAAACGTACCAATTGGGTACGATTTGGGCGGTTGCTACCTGCATGGCTTTTGGCTGGTTTTATTTCCAGTTTGGCTTTTGCCGTGCCTGTCACAACCAATTATCAAGGCTATTTGGAAAATACGGATGGTGAGCCGTTAGATGCTACTGTCAATATGACTGTTGCCTTGTATGCTGCCGCGCAAGGGGGCAGCGTATTATGGACCGAAACCCATCAAAATGTAGAGGTAACTGATGGTGTATTTAGTCTGATTCTTGGCAATACCACGTCATTTGATGATGAGAGTTTAGAGGGTGAACGTTATCTTGGCGTTACGGTAGGCAGCGATCCGGAAATGGCGCCGCGTCAACAATTAACCAGTGCTTTTTTTGCGATGCGGGCTGGCGTTGCGGATTCGGTGAAAGCGGATTCGGTGGAAACTGAGGCTATTGCTGATGGTGCGGTGACTGCTGATAAAATTGCTCCTCAAACGATTACTGGTGATAGGATTGCTGATGGTGTGACTATTACTGCTGCGGAACGGGAGAAGTTGGAAGATTTGGGAACTGGTGGGGTTGGTATTGATCCAACTTTTAATACTGTTGTTGTTGAGGAGCAGTTGAATGTTAAGAAGCGGATTAAGGTTGGTGAAAATTCGCTTTATTTGGGAAGTGATGAAGTAACAGGAACTACGAATAGTATTTATACAACTGATAATGCTTTGTCCATACAGTGTTATCCTAACGATCAAAATACTATTATCAATGCTGGCAGTACTGGAAATGTAGGTATTGGTACTGGTAGCCCAACTGAAAAACTGCATATTAATGGTGCAATTAAAATGGATGCTTCTACACCTAATAATGTAGCTACCAGTTTGTATAATAATGGTGGTAAACTTTATTGGGATGGTAAACCGTTAGGTGGTTCAAGTGGTGCGGATGATGATTGGACAATAGCAGATTCTAACATTTACAGAACTGATGGCGATGTTGGGATTGGTACAAACGATCCAAAAGGAAAATTAGATGTTGCTGGTACATTAAAAGTTGTACAAGGCATTGTCAATGGTGACACTTTCAAAGCCTACAATGAAAAAGGATTATTTTTTAATTATCTTGATGGCTGGGGAGATGTAGCTGTTCTGAAACAAAATACATTTCCTGTTAATGGTGGAAAACTCGAATTTGCAGGATTAGAAATCAGTGGTGATCCTTTAGTTCTTAATGCTTATACTGATCCTAACCGTCCCGATAAACAGTCTTTTGAAGGTACAGGAAATGTTGGAGTGGGAACTAAAACTCCCAAAAATAAGCTAGATGTTGCTGGCTCTGTTGCTATTGGTTCTGCCTATGCAGGAATTAATGCTGCTCCTGATAATGGTTTGATTGTGGAGGGGAATGTTGGAATTGGTACAGATAATCCAAAAGGAAAATTAGATGTTGATGGAATGTTTAAGATTTCCCCAAAAGCGTTTTCAGCATCGGAGTATCTCAGTAATGGAACCGGTATTTTTATAAATTATGATACGAATAATCCTCTTGGTGAAGGTGGAGCAATAAAGTCTTTAAATTCTGATGATTTGAAATTTAAAAAGCTGGCTATTGATGGAAGCCCCACTTTGATAAATGCGGCAGGTTTTAGTGGCAATGTTGGTATTGGTACAAAAAATCCTAGTTGTAAACTTCATGTTAAAGGTAAAGTTTGTGCAGACTCTATTCAAACAACTGAATCTACTGTACCCACCGGACAAGTCAAATCTACCAAAATGATACATTCCGGAATATGGGGTGATTGGCATGGATGGCAATATTGTCCACCAAAAACTTATGTTTGCGGTGCAAGAGTTAGGTTTGAAGCCTCACAAGGTGGTGGAGTTAAAAATGATGACACTGCTATGAATGGAATTGAATTTGCCTGTTGTTCGTTTGTTTCTTCTTCATCTTTTAATTGGAAAGAACACATTTTATCTGGAAAATCTTTTAAGATTGTTCTTGCTTACACTAATTTTGATGATCCTGAAAGTGCAAATGGGCCATTAGGTAGTATTAAGGCAGGTAATACCTACAGTTGTACTTATAAATCAAGTCAATTTACGTGTTATGGATACAATCAATCCACACATGGAAATGGTTCATGGACATACAGTAATGCTAATCCAGATAATGGAGAAATTTCTGTGTGGGGACGTGTATTCACCTTTAATACTGATGGTGAAGTTTATGATAGTCAATATGGACTTGTGGGATTCTTGAGTAAATAGAAAGAACTAAAAGCCCAAAACGACGCGCTCAAAGCCATCGTCTGTGAAGACCATCCAGAAAAAGCAATTTGCCAATAAATGTCTGAATCAGAATTGACGGAATTTTAGAATTAACAGAATTAAAAACCATTTAAAATGATGCTGTTATTCTGGAAATTCTATCATTTTGTGAATTCTGATTCAGACAAAAATTCAGTTCAACATACTCAAAGGAAAGCATTTAACATCAATGCCAGCAAAAGATATTTTTCATAATACGGTGAAGAACGCACTCCAAAAAGATGGGTGGACGATCACACACGATCCGTTATCTATTCGTTTTGGCAAAGTTGAGCTTTACGTTGATTTAGGGGCAGAAAAACTAATTGCAGCCCAAAAAAACGGTGAGCAAATTGCGGTTGAAATTAAAAGTTTTCTGATGGATTCTAATATTACAGATTTTCACCGCGCATTGGGGCAATTTATGAATTACCGAATGGCTTTAGAAGATTTGCAACCAAAACGGATCTTATATTTAGCGATTCCATCAGGAATTTATGATGATTTCTTCATGCTACCATTTGGGCAAAAGGCAATTGAATATCATCAACTGAAATTAATTGTTTATGATATTAAAAAAGAGGTGATTGTGAAATGGCTCAATTAGAACAGTACCAAACTTATGTTCAAGAATTGCTGGAACAATATGCCAATCTTGCGGCTTCTGATGATGAGATTGAAGTCGAAATGATTTTTGATACTCAACGTCATCACTACCAATTAGTCAATTTAGGTTGGCACGATGAACGACGAACTTATGGCTGTATTTTACATATCGATATCAAAGCAGACAAAATTTGGATACAACATAATGGTACAGAAAAGCATGTGGCTTATGAACTAAACGCCAAAGGAGTACCAAAAGAAGATATCGTCTTAGGTTTTCATTCGCCCTATACGCGACAATTCACGGATTTTGCAGTGAATTAGTAAGTAAAAAGGTGGGGTTAGTTCCTTTACCCACCCAACGCTTGCTAAATATGAGGAATATTTATAATGAATTTGACGATTCCAGATGAAATTTTACAGGCGGCACAATTGTCAGTCGTTGACATTAAACGAGAATTAGCTTTGCTATTTCTGCAAAGAAAAGCACTAAATGTCGAACAAGCGAGCCAATTAGCCGATATACACCCAATCAAGTTTGAGCAATTATTGGTGCAGCGTCAAATTTCAGCTCCGTTAAAATTCAACAAATTAAGCAAATTGCAAGAACGAGATTGTATTATTGGTGATCCCGAAGATTTGGTACATTAGTCACAAAAGATACCGTGATTCGTGACCATTATCCGCAAGCTTTTTGGCAATAATTTACCAACCCAAAAGAGGACTTAATAAAAAAATGTGTTAACATAAGACTCAATCGTATGACAATAATGTCTTAGACGGAACAAACAATCTGGATAATTAAATGCAAGCCATTGAATTCAATTCTTATGTAAATGAAGGTACTATTAAAATACCAACGAATTATCAGGATTGGTATAGCGCAAAAATTAAAGTTATTTTGTTGCGACAGAATACCTTAACTTCAAAGATGGAGACACCAATCGTATCGCGTTCACCACAGCGCCCCATCGGTTTAGCCAAAGACAAATTTCAAGTGCCCCCACAATTTTTTGAAGAACTTCCAGAAGACTTGTTAGATGCTTATGAGGGCAAAAGATAATGAATGCTTTGCTACTTGATACCTGTACTTTTCTGTGGATAGTGGCTAACGCGCCCGAACTTTCAGAAAAGGCAAGAACCACTTTTTATGATATTGAAAATCAAGTTTATTTAAGTGCGGTTTCAGCGTGGGAAATTGCCGTAAAAAATGCCCTGGGTAAATTGCCATTACCTGATACGCCTGATGTTTTTGTACAAGAACAAAGGGAATTACATCAAATTGAAAGTTTACCATTAGATGAATCTTCTACATTGTATCTCCCGAACTTGCCACAAATTCATCGTGATCCCTTTGACCGTATGTTAGTGTGCCAAGCCATTAAACATGATTTAATCATTTTGACACCTGATCCAATGATTAAGCAATATCCAGTTAAAACTATCTGGTAAAACAATGCAGAATTTAAACGTATATTCACAGATTTTGCAGTAAAATTGTTACCACATTATAAGGAGGACTTAATAAAATGACATTGACAACAAATAAACGTTGTCTCTTATCAATCCTTGCCCTGTTGGCATTCTTCAGCATAGTATCTGCCCATGAACAAGGCAGTGATAATTACACCATGCCCAAAGATGTCTTGAGCAACGGCGGTGATAAGAGCAACTCATCCAACTACAAAATGGTGGCGACCGTTGGACAAAATGCCACCAGAAAAGGCACAGCCAATGGCAATGTGCTGTATTCGGGATTTTACGCGCCAAGAAGTACGCGCTCGCCTAAATCCAATTGCACCGGAGTTACTGAAGGCTTAGTGGCTTGCTATCCGTTTGATGGAAATGCTAATGATGGGAGTGGAAATGGGAATCATGGTGTTGAAAATGGTACAATTGAGTATATTGAAGGGAAGATTGGACAAGCTGTTAAACTCAATGGCAATCTCAGTTATATAAGAGTTCCAAATCCTGAACAAAAATTTGAAAAACAATACTCTATCACTGGATGGGTTTCCACAAATGGTAGAGGAATGCCAATTCTTGCTAAATACTCTTGGAATGGTAGTGCCAGAGGATTTGCCATACATTCTACTACCCCAGATGGTGCTGGTGTTACTACTAATGGAAGTACTATATTTCCTGTTGCTGTGCATAATGAAAGTTATAATCCTAAAAAATTTCCTAACTACACATTACCTATAAACGAGTTTAAGTATGTTTCTGCTATTTATGATGGTGGATATACAAAACTTTATATTGACGGTGTTCTTGTCAATGAATCTACTGTGCAACATTCAGGAACGTTAGATAATCCTTATGATATGTTAATAGGGGCGTACTGGCATAATCATGGAACAAGTCTTGCTAGTTCAAGAACATTTGATGGCATTATTGATGATCTTCGTGTCTACAACCGCGTTTTATCCGAATCAGAAATCAAGCAACTTTATGATGGTACTGAAGAACCCTGCGAACCAGAACTCTCAGTCGAACCACTATACCGAGTTCTCCACTGGTGGCAAGTTCAAACGCCCTTTGAATTGCAAAACAAAACCACTTGCAAAATGGACTGGACAATCCAAGCCAATCGGTTAACTGTTTCACCCACAAGCGGTACTGACGATGCAACCCTCAATGCCATGATGTATCCCTCATGGTGGTTTAACGTCGGCACATTCACAACTACCGCCCCCAATGCCATTGGCAGTCCAACCCATAATCTCGTCATCCAACCCGGCTTATGGTGGTGGTGGCGTTACTGGGTAATGCAACTGATTTCTGGTCGCATTCATCCCAACCAAGCGATACCGCATATTATCGCCATTAATCGTATTATGCGTGGGCCAATGATATTCAGAGTTAGATGGCCCGGCAGTGATTTAGACCTAAAAATTACCACCCCTTCCGGTCAAACTTTGACTCAAGACAGCCCAGAAGTGCTTAAAGTCCACGAAGGCGATACTGAAGAATACTGGCTAGTCGAAAGCGAAGAAACCGGTGATTGGCAAGTCGAAGTGGTAGCAATTGAAGTCGATGTCGAAGGTGAAGACTATCAGTTAGAAATCGTTGCCAATGAACGAAGTGAACCACCAACTGAAGATACTGATAACGACGGACTATCAGATGAATGGGAAACATACTTCTTAGGTGATTTAACCCAAGATGGTAACGCTGACAGCGATGGTGATGGCGTATCTAATTTACGGGAATTTCAAGAAGGCATCAACCCAACCAGTGGCGATACTGATGGCGATGGTAAACCTGATGTGCAAGAAATCGCTAATTACACCGCCTCCGGTATTATCCTTGACAAAGAAGGCAACCCAGTTGCCGGTGTCACAGTACAAATCGGCGATAAAACTGCCCTCACCAATGCTGCTGGTAATTGGGAAATCACCGATCTTGCTGAAAGCAACTATACCGTTACCGCCAGCAAAGATG
>QNES01000190.1 GCA_003645255.1 Gammaproteobacteria bacterium | reverse complement strand
TATTTCTCCTTCAATAGCAGAGGTTGCTATGGCTTCATTTGCTAATCTATCTACTAGAAGCTCAACTGAACTAGATTCATTTAGAAACTTCTCAATCATTTTCAATTGACCCAATTTAAAGTATAGACTGGTTAAATCTGGTTCGGTATAGGTAAAATTGGGGAAATCATCTTGTTCCCAAATCCATTTGGGGTGAGTTTGATTGATTTTCATTGCTTATTATTATTAAGGAACATGTCTATTATAGAGCCTCTTGCTTTATTATCGCCTTAGAATTTATTCTAGGGCTAAACCGTTTTGCCAGAACCTCCCTGGTTAAAAAATAACGATACTCAGCATTTGGTTTGCGTTAAACACAGTTACACTATTGCTTAAACGATAGCCAAAGTAGATTCGCAATTCGGCTGCTTGCACAAGTGGTCCTTCATATATTTCTAGTGTGATTGGTGTATCAGAAAGATTATCAATTTGCTGAAATGACACTAAATTTTTGATCTTTCCATCCCATAGCTGTACAACCTTTTTATGGTCCAATGTGACAATCATTTCTGTTTCGTTTAAAGGTTTATAACCTATTAAAATAAACAGATCAGCCGATTTTCCAACATGATTGCTATCGACTTTTATTTCTCCCTTAATCAGAACCGTATCATTAATGGCTATAACCACTTCCTGATTGGAATTAGTACCATTGACTTCAATACCACCGTGAAAAACGGCGTTTGTTTCAAGCAGCTCACCGTTTTTATTAATCGCGCCACCCAATCCTAAACTTGGTCCCTGGGGCGGTGGTACAATGACATCTATTGTTGCGTTTGTTGGTAAAATGTGTTCAGGGGGAAGTGTCGCAATTATCGTATAAATACCTTGAATATCCGTGGCGTTTAAGTATGTTATTGCTTCTCCGTTGCCATCAGTTATCGCTAGTGCCGTGTACATGCCATTGTATGTCACTTCACCCGATGGTTTTTTGAGTTCAAAATCAATGACTTTTTCGACAATAGGATTATCAAAAGCGTCAGTCAATTTAAACAAAATATCAGCAGAATTTTTACCTGCGATTATCGTTTGATGATCACCTTGAGTAACTGTTAATTTAGCGGGGGGACCTACCACAACGGTTAGGTGATTACTGGCAAACTGTGTCGTATCGGTCATCAATGTCGCTGTAATCGTGTAATTCCCAATAATACCAGTACTATGAAAGCGCGTAGAAACTCGCCCGTTATCATCTGTTTCATCGATAAAGTTTGATAAGCCAACATTCATTGTATTACCGGTAGGGTTAACTAAATTAAAATTCACCGCTATTCCCTGATTGAAATTGCCCTCATCATTAGTCACCAAAAAAACCATTTCCGCAGAATCTAATCCTGTTTCTATTTGTTGGTTATCACCGGTTATCATGGTGATAGCTGCTAATGCCGGTTGCAATAGGGATAATCCCCCGAAAGTTAGTAGAAAAAGGAATAAGCTTAAACCGTTTTCGGAAACGGTTGTCAACTTGACATTAGTTTTGGTTTTTAACATCGTTTTCATTTATCAGCCATTTTTGATAGAATACAAGAAATACCATTTTTTGAAAAAATGGTATTTCTAACACAAAGTGTATATTGATGAATCTGAGTTTTTTTGCTAAAAGTCCTTTTTTAGTGTCTTTAGATACTAGCGATGTCCAGATAAGTTTTAGCCTAGACCTAAAAGGTTTTAAAAACCTGGCAGGTCTTGTAGCAGGGACAAAATTTTTCTGGCTAAGGATCGTGCATGAAATAACTTCGTCAAATCAAAGTCAAAACCAGACCTGCCAGGTTAAAACCAAACCTGGCAGGTCTGTTTTTGAAGTTGACTAAATTATTTTATGCACATTCCTAACTATAATTAATTAATTCTAAACGCATCAGGTATCCAACGCAATGTAGGATTATTAGTTGCACCGCTGATTAATACCACATCAAAGCGACTTTGCGATGCACACTGGTGCGATTGCAAATAATGTTCTGCGGTTAAAAAAATACGTTGCTGTTTTCGAGTATCAATGCTTTCTAAACTGCCCCCATAACGCTGATTTTTTCGATAACGCACTTCTACAAAGACTAAAATGCTTTGTTCAAGCATGATCAGATCAATTTCGCCGACTTTACAACGATAGTTGCGTTCAATAGGTTGTAAACCTTGCCCACATAAGTAGGTATGGGCAAAATTTTCTGCCCATTGCCCACGATTAAACGAAGTAGCCATAATAATGTTAGTTAGAAATCCGATTTTTCAAAAAAAGTGGATTTTTTATAATGTTGTCTAATCAAGTAGCTGGGGTTTTCCCTCTACAAAATGTGCTAAGCGCAATTGCTCACGGTGAATGATCCCCTTATGATCGACGGATAAATACCCTGTTTGACCTTGCCATTCAAGTTGACTTAATTGTTGAAGCTTGGAAAGTAAAGTATAGGCATCAATGCCTAAAGCGAACAAACGCTTGTATTTTTTAAATTCCTTAGGCCATGATTTTTGTAAAGAACTTTGCCACTCTTGTCCGTTTTCATCGGGAGCTAATATCCAAGACATATCAACGAACTTAACACCGTTTAGTTTGGCATCACGTTTAGGATTGAGAGTACCATTGTACAGATGAGAAGTACTGTAAATGGGTAAATCACTCAACTTCGATTTGAATAAAGGGCGAATTTTCCGTGCTACTTGCGGAAAGGCAAGCATGAATGCCATATCAACTTCCTTAACACCCCGGAGTACTTTTGAAATGGAGGTTTTAAAATTATTACCATAACGATGTTGGCTAACGACTTCTCCACCTTGTTCTTCCCAAGCTATTATAAATGCCTCCAACACTCGTTCTCCAAACTGACCTTCTGGCACTAATAGCAAAGCAGTACGATGTCCATCTACCCAGGCGCGAGCGGCGACCACTCTGGCTTCATCTTCAGGTGATAAGCTAAATTGATAGAAGTTACCTGTAAGGACTGGTGTTTGTAGATGATTTAAACCCAGGGTGGGTACCGGTAATAGAGTTTTGTGGGTGGCTAAAAGTTCAAGTGTCCCTTTTTCTAAAGGACCCACAACAAAATCAGCCCCATCATCGACAACAGTTTGATAAACTTGTAAAATATTATCAGCATTGATATCGTGTACCTTAATAGATGGCTTATTCTTTTCAAAGCCCGTTTCAGCAAGGGCGAAAAAGCCATTTTGCACTGCTAAGGCGCGAGCACCGAATTTACCACTTAAGGGTAATAACAAAGCAACTTCCTTCAGGGGTGTGAGTGGCGGCAAATTTTGTACCAGGTGAGGTACAATATGTTCTGTAGCTGGATGCTTCCCAAAACGCAATTGCCAGTTTTTAATATTTTGCCGCCAATGCTTTTGTGGGGAGGCTTTTGTTATTTCAGCTAAAGCTATCCAACCAGATACAACATCATTTTGTGGCACTGAATTAAGTTCACTCACTTTGAGAGCAGACAAGCCGCGCCATATATACTTGTTATTTTCCCGTAAAATAACGGGATCTGAGTTAGCCAATTGATTGATTGACTGAAATTCAGCTATCGCTTTTAGCAAATTACCTTTAGCCACCTGTGCCTGAGCATGTATTTGCTGGTGTTCTATTTGTAATGGCTTAGGCAAAATAGAGGAGTCTATGGCTTTAAGGCGATCCCAGGCTTTGGATACCCGTTGTTCTGCTAAGTCGATTTGGATGTGTACAAGTTCAAGTGGTATTTCTAACCCAACACTTTCACTGACAGAAAGCTTATCCAATTCAGCTTTTGCTTCTTTGAACTTATCCGCTTTTAGGAAAGCTTTGATAGCCGACAATTGGTAACCTTGTCGGGTGGGAGGGTTAGTTTGCGCCGCGATTTCCAGATAGTTTTGAGCCGCCTTTTGGTAATTACCCTGTTTTTCTAGTTGTTCAGCCGCATCAATTGCAGCCTGGAGCTTAATGGCCGCTTCTGGAGGCGGCTCATCTTTTGGAAGCGGTTGAGTGCAACCAAATAAAAATAAAATCAAGGAGTAGGTCAATATACGAATAAACATCATTTCAGCTACCAGTTATCAGTTATCAGTTATCAGTTATTTCGTTTCACAATTATTTCAGTATAAAGCAATATGTATTTTCTTAAATCAGAGTGCTTTTGTCAATAGATTTGAAAAAATCTATGCTTGGCGAAAGAGTTCTTATGCGTTTGAATTGATTTTTTTGAACATCTATATTTTATTTATAACTACTCAGCCGGTTAGCCTTGGAATTGATTCCAAGGCTGAGTAGTTACTTTTATTTTTAATTTGATTTAGGTATAATAAGGGATTAATTTTCGTCAATTCTTGACTCCATAAATAATCTTTATAAAATAAACGGTATGAAAAACAATATAATAACATTCATTGGTGGCGGTAATATGGCTAGTAGTCTTATTAGTGGACTCCTTAAAATGGGGGTATCTGCTGAAAATTTACGAGTCGCTGATCCTGAACCCAATCCGCTTGCGGCTCAATGGAAAGTACAATGCTACACTGATCACTTAACCGCGATAGACGGTGCTAATATTATCGTGTTAGCGGTTAAGCCACAAATCTTACCCGAAGTCGCCAAATATATTGCCACCGTTATGCCATCATCACCCCCTTTGTTTATTAGTATCGCCGCTGGCATACGTATGGCGGATATTACTCGTTGGCTGGGTACTAATCAGCCCTTGCCTATTGTGCGTGTTATGCCAAATATGCCGGCAATGGTAGGAAGTGCTGCTTCTGCCCTATTTGCTGGCCAATATGTCAGTGAAATACAGCGCGAACTGGCGGAAAATATTTTGCGAGCGGTAGGATTAACTGTGTGGTTAGAAGATGAGGCACAAATAGATGCGGTTACTGCGTTATCCGGCAGTGGCCCGGCTTATTTCTTTTTAATCATGGAAATGTTAGAAAAATCCGCTATTGCTTTAGGTTTGCCACAAGAAAGTGCTCGTTTGCTTACATTACAAACCGCCTTTGGTGCAGCCAAAATGGCCCTTGAAAGTCAAGAAGATGCTGCCACTTTACGAGCCATGGTCACTTCGAAAGGGGGAACCACTGAACAAGCCATCAATACTTTACAAACCGGTGGGTTGCAAGACTTATTTGATCAAGCTTTATATGCTGCCCAACAACGTGCTATCAATTTAGCTAAACAATTTGGAGAACAATAAGGTGGTTATCAGTCCATTTACTCAAGCTTTAGTCTTTTTGGTTACAACGGTATTTAGCATTTATATTTTGTTGCTTATGCTACGTTTTTTATTGCAATGGTTGCGGGTTGCTTTTCGCAGAGATCCTCTATTGCAATTGCTTTTGAAAATGACCGATCCCCCATTACGGTTGCTTTATAACTTTATACCTGGCTGGCATGACATTGATTTTGCGGCGATAGTTTTAATGTTGATATTAAAGATGGTAGAGTTGAGCTTGATAACCTGGTTATATGGACAACATCTTGGCATAACGGGACTACTCCTATTATCTATGGCTGAATTATTATCTTTATTGATTTATATTTTTATTTTTGCCATTCTCATTCAAGCACTTTTGAGTTGGATTACGCCTGCAGGTAGTTACAATCCATTTCATGATATTTTATATCATCTTAATGAACCGTTATTGCGTCCAGTACGATATAAAATGCCCCAAATGCAAGGACTTGATTTTTCGCCGTTGATAGTTATCATTGCGTTGAAGTTGGCAGAGATTTTGCTAGTGGATGGACTACGATATCTCGCTCAATAATTAATTTAAAATACACACTATGAATACTGATGTATTTTTACAAAAGCTAGAAATCCTTAAAAAAAGGTCATAAGCGTATCTACCCGGCGTGGAAGCAATACAACATTGGGTGCTAGAATTTGCTGAAAGCTTACCAAGACAACGGATTAACCCGGTTACAGTTGCTAACTATGCTAACTTACCGGTTAATCAAGTTGTTCATGAATTTTTATTGGGAAGTGCATTGTCCGCATTGCCATGCCATTACAGAAGATTATCAACATTTATCCAAAGCATCTAGCCAGTCTTATTGCCAGGGATGTCAAAAAGATTTTCAGGCCGATTTTACCCGATGGGTTGATGTCACTTTTTCGCTCAACAAAGAGATTGATGAGCGCAAATTCATCCCGGTATGTACACCGCCTAATGACCTCCAATTCATTTTTGCCATTTCTAATGTGGTCCAGTCACAAACTAAGACCGTCATGGGTACGATTGAAAAAATAGGTACTTATAAATATGTTTGTCCGAGCAGCGAGTCTACCGGTTTGCTACTGATTTCTGGTGAAAAAACATAGGAATTACAAATACTTAACATAAAAAAACGGGCTAATAATGGATTTTATCCCATCCAATTACGGGCTCATCCAGGACCTATCAAAATCAATTTGACTAACCTAGATCATTCTATTTGTGAATGGTATCTATTTAAAGACGATTTGCCACAAACCCCTTTAGTGCCAAAGTTATCTGGTTTAGAATTAATTCACTACCCAACATTTCGTACCCTGTTTGGTGATCAAGTTTTGTCCAAACGCGAGCAAATGCAAATGGCTTCGGTTACTACTTTATTTACGGACATTACCGGTTCAACAGAAATGTACGAAAAACTAGGTGACATAGTGGCTTATAATTTGGTTCGTGACCATTTTGATATTTTGTTTAAGCATATCGAAAACCAATGATAGACTAGATTATTTTGGTTCTACTATTAATAAAGCGGCGCGTATTCAATCTGTAGCGAGTAGTGGTGAAATTTGCTTTTCCGAACAAATATATCAAGATGAGACATTCATGCAAGCTTTAAAAGAGATAGGTATTCAGGATATGACTCGCCACCGTGTCAATCTTAAAGGTATTGATGGTCTTCAAACGGTATATAAAGTAGTTACTTATCTGGACAAAATGGCGTTATAAAAGAGTAACTACTCAGGGCTTGAGCAAGGGATTGCTCCTATATAAGTAGGTTTGGCAGAAGAAAATTATCGTCAAGGTAAATATTTTATACCAACTGACAAACAATTAGGTTTTGATACAGGAGATTAAAATATTATGCGGCGTTTAGTTTTTGAAGACAATTCATGGGAAGATTATGAGGAATTGAGAAATTGAAAAACGTTCTGTATTTAGTGCCTAACCAAAAATTCAGGTGCATGTAAACCTGACAGCCTGACAAAAGTGGGATAAACATAAGTATTA
>QNES01000189.1 GCA_003645255.1 Gammaproteobacteria bacterium | reverse complement strand
ATTTAAAAACTTAATTTCCATAATTTTATAACTTATTGATTTTCAAGTATTTTTAATTTTGTGATCTATATAAGTATATGAAATATAAAGTCTAATTATTTAGGGACAAGTCTATTATCTAAGCGGGCTAAATACATGATTAATATTCCTTAAATGGGCAAAAATGTTGGGGGCAACCATAAAGGATTGCCCTACGAAATACTATTTTTGCTAGAACATCAAGTTTTAGTCATCTACTCACTAGCCAACGTTGTTGATTGTATAACTAAATTAGAGCGTTGGATCGCTTTTAAATTATCCAAATAATCCATCGGATTTTTTCCCGTTTTCACATAAAGTGCGTAAAAGGTATAGGTTCCACCTAAGCCGGGAGTCACTTCAAAATCAGGGAGAACGCGGTGTGAAAGCTCTACATCTTGTAGAGATTCCCTGAAAGCTTTAGGTGTTGGACTAAATGGCATTATGGGTATGTCAGTCTTAAACAATAAAGCCCCATCTGGCATTAAAGCCGCCAATTCTAATGAGACTTGTTCCCCTACTGAGAGGCTCCGTTCTTCTTTGCCTGTCAAGCCCTGATTATCTGTTACGGTTAAGGTGATCAGATAATCGCCGTCATCGGAAAAAGTTAAATCAACTACTTTTCCAGTCATGGTTTCACCCGTTGGGGAAATTTGCCATTGATAGGTTTGAATCTCACCATCTAAATCGACTGAACGTTCAGCACTTAGTCGTACTATTCGTTTTGACATAATCCCTTTGTCATCCACATCAATAATGGCTACCGGTGGTGATGAGCCGGTATCAGAAATGACCTTAACGACTTTGCTTGCACCATTTGTACTGGTTAAACCTTCGTTATCAGTCGCGATCAAACTGATTTGATAATCACCTTCTTTGTTAAAGGTGAGTATAGGGTTTTCACCTATTGGTACTTGTCCATCAGAAACAATCCAAGTGTAATCAACAATCTGTCCATCTGTATCAAAAGAGGCACTGGCATCTAATTGAATCGTTGGATTTGAAAGCGTGACAATCGCTGGAATGGTTACAAACTTCGCCACAGGTGGTGATTGTAAAATCACCGTTTTCGGTGTACTTGCAGTAACGCCATGATTATCAGTAACCGTTAGTGTGATCACTTGTATTCCCGCTTGTTTAAAGGTAAAATCCCCCGTCATGCTTGATAATGACTGTCCATCAGAGGTAAGCCATTCATATTGCGAAATGGCACCGGCTGTTGCACTGGCATCGACATGAACGGTGAGTGGGATTATGCCTTGATGAGGAGTGACGGTTAAATCGGGAATGATTCTACCTGATGGTGCGGTAATGGCAACAGTCTGTTCGCTGTGAGCAGTCACACCTTCATTATCAGTCACCGTCAAGGTAATGGTATGTGTCCCCACCGTATTGAAGGTAAGGCTGGGTGTCATACCCAACGTTTTTTGTCCATCTGAGCTAACCCATTGATAATGAACAATTCTGCCATTGGGATCGAAGGAAGTTGTGGCATCGAGGTTGACTTTTAAGGGAGCTTCTCCTGATTGAGGTTGGGCAGTGAAAACAGCGTAAGGGGGTTTGTTGTCTGCCAATGGCTCAATAATTGGCGAAACCCCTATACGTGCGGATGGACATTTGGCTATTTCTTTTGCAGCCGTTGCATCTCCAAAATAGACATTATCGACGTAAGAAACGACTGAACTTTCAGGAAATGCAAACGCATTGATTTTAACTTCTGGTGCAAAAGCCGGTTGAGCGATTTTGGGGGAGTATTCAAAAAACCTTTTGCCATCAACAACGAAAAATAAGGTTTTGCCGTCCCAGGCAAGACGAAAAGCTTATGCTTTACCGTCGTGAGCGCGGACAACATGCCAGGGAACAATATCAGTGCTGATATGTCCTGTTATGGCATCGCCTTTACGAAAAATGTGAATAGCAATGATTTCTTGTGGACCTGAAGTGAGTATTTTTTTATCCACACCCATGCTGGCGACAATATCGCTGACACCGTCTGAGAAAAAAATACCGTCCAAACGTACACCAATTCCATTTTGGGGTGCAGATACCGTTGAACTCGGATCGAGGGTTAAATCAGCCCCAAAAACTTGAGGAGGTTGAACATCAGGATTAAGTCCCAGCCATACGCTCCGTATGACTTCAGAAGGTGTAACGGTCAACTTAGCTTGTTGATTTTCAATCGCAAATTCACCTTCTCCAGCAGGCCACCAATGGCGATGAATATCGCCGTGATCAAAATTGTCATAAGCTTGTAGTAAATGATTATTACAAGCTTCTTGTGCAGCCGTTGGTGATAAAATAGCTGTTAAGTTTATCATTATTTTATAAAAATCCAATAACCAGTTACCACAGGTTTCACCTGTGGTAACTAATCAATATTTCAAACCACTGAATTATGAAAAATATTATCCTGGGTGCTGGACAAGTGGGTAGTTCTCTTGCGAAGAATCTTGTCAATGAAGCTAACGATATTACCATCGTTGATCATAACGCTGTTTTATTGCATAATTTGCAAGAACATTTGGATTTACGCACCGTCAAAGGACAAGCTGCTCACCCCTACGTTTTATTACAGGCAGGAGCTGAAGATGCGGATATGTTAATAGCGGTTACCAATAGTGATGAAACGAATATGGTTGCCTGCCAAATTGCTCATACCCTTTTTCATACACCTACTAAAATTGCGCGTGTACGGGAATGCGACTATCTTAATCACAAAGAAATTTTTGGGACAGACGGTTTAGCTGTTGATATGCATATCAGTCCAGAACAATTAGTCACCCACTATATTCAACGTTTAATTGATTATCCCGATGCTTTGCAAGTTCTTGATTTTGCGGATGGTAAAGTACAATTAGTTGCGGTGAAAGCCTTTTATGGTGGTCCCTTAGTGGGACATGCCCTGCGAACTATTGAGGATCACATGCCGGATGTGGAAACACGAATGGCAGCGATGTTTCGGCGTGGTAAGGCTATTATCCCGGAAGGAGATACGGTTATTGAAGTCGATGATGAAATCTTTTTTGTAGCGGCAACCAAAAACATATCTAGCGTCATGGCGGCTTTACGTGAATTGGATCGTCCCTGTAAACGTATTATGATCGCAGGGGGTGGTAACATTGGCACCCGTTTAGCGAAAAATTTGGAAAAAAAGTATCACGTTAAATTGATTGAGCACAACGTAGCGCGTACCGAAGTTATTTCTGAAATAGTGGATAATACTATTGTATTGAGAGGTGATGCGGCAGATAAAGATTTATTGCGCGAAGAAAATATTGATGAAATGGATATTTTTTGTGCTGTCACCAATGATGAGCAGATTAATATTTTATCAGCCATGCTTGCAAAACGCATGGGGGCACGCAAAGTGATGGCTTTGATTAATCGCCCTGCTTATGTGGATTTAGTGCAAAGTAGTAACATTGATATTGCTATTTCACCTGAACAAGCGACTATAGGCACTTTATTAGCGCGTGTGCGACGGGGCGATGTGGTGGTGGTGCATTCCTTACGTCGTGGGGCGGCAGAAGCGATAGAAGCGATAGCACATGGTGATGAAAATTCTTCTAAAGTCGTAGGTAGACGGGTTGATCAGATTAAGCTGCCGCCTGGTACGACGATTGATGCCATTGTACGAGGCGAAGAAGTTATCATAGCACACCATTATACAGTGATAAAACCCGAGGATCATGTCATTTTATTTTTGACTGATAAAAAACGAATTGCTGCTGTGGAACGATTATTTCAGGTGGGCGTTATGTTTTTGTAATCAGTTATCAGTTATCAGTTATTTCTGGAAAATGATTATGGCTTAATTGGATAATGGTATAATTCATAAAAATACTATTTTTTAAACTTGTTCCCAAATAATTTGAACTGTGATTTATGTGATTAGGAATGAGAATTGAATAATATACTAAACCTGCCATGTTTTTTAAACCTGGCAGGTTTGGCTTGAAAGTTTTGGATTTATTAAATCCTTAATTCTTATGATTGTCATTTAGGTTTTTCCTTTGTTTTACAGAATAGATTATTATGGCTATACTTGAAGTATTACATTTTCCTGATCCTCATTTACGTACCAAAGCGAAACCGGTTAAACAGGTTGATAATGCGATTCGTCAACTCGTTGATGATATGTTTGAAACGGTGTATAAAGCACCAGCTATTGGGCTGGCTGCCACACAAGTGAATGTTCATAAACAAATTGTTGTGATTGATTTATCGGAAGAGCAAAATCAGCCATTATGTTTTATCAATCCCAAAATCATGAGTAGTGGGGGTGTACAAACTGTAGAAGAGGGCTGCTTATCTATCCCTGGGATATTTGAAAAAATTGAGCGCCCTGAACATATCATAGTGGAAGCACTTAATTATAAGGGAGAAAGTTTTACGTTGAAGACTGATGGTTTGCTTGCAGTGTGTATTCAGCATGAAGTAGATCACCTGGTAGGCAAATTATTTGTAGATTATCTTTCGTCACTCAAACGTCAACGTATTCGTAAAAAATTGTTCAAACAAAAAAAACGATAGACTTTATAAACTGAAAGTTGAACGAATTTAGGAAATATGGTATGCCCAATAAATGGATTTTTTGACTTGTAAGTTTTCACTTTTTTTAAGCACATTCCAATGAAACCCGAAAAACGCATTATTTTTGCAGGGACTCCAGCATTTGCTGTACCCAGCCTTCTTGCTCTGTTAAATTCAAAACACTCCGTTTGTGCCGTTTATACCCAACCGGATCGCAAATCTGGGCGGGGGCGTAAATTAAAAGCTAGCCCAATTAAATTGCTTGCTTTAGAACATAACATTGATGTTTATCAACCGGTTAATTTGAAAGAGGCTGAAACTCAAGCGGAGTTAGAAGCCCTTAAACCGGATTTGATGATTGTCGTGGCTTATGGATTGATATTACCCAAAGCGGTGTTGGATATACCTCGTTTGGGTTGTGTCAATGTACATGCTTCTTTATTACCCCGTTGGCGGGGGGCTGCACCTATTCAACGAGCCTTATTAGCTGGTGATACGCTAACCGGTGTGACTTTAATGCAAATGTATGAAAGTCTTGATACCGGGGCTATTTTGAAAGTAGAAAATTGTACCATTTTACCTGATGATACCGGGCAAACTTTGCATGATCGTTTGGCAACCATGGGTAGTCAATTGTTAGCTGATAACATAGATGATATTGAAAATGTGCCCGCCATTGTACAAGAAAATAGTCAGGCGACTTATGCTAAAAAATTGAACAAAGTTGAGGCGCAATTGGATTGGCAACAACCGGCGATAGTTTTAGAACGCAAAGTGCGTGCTTTTAATCCAATGCTAATTGTTAAAGCGAAATTATTTAACAAAACACTAGGCATTTGGGCTGCCCAAGCTTTGCCTTCCCCTACAACGTTAAATAGCGAAATCGGCACTGTTATACGTTGCCAACGCGATGGTATTGATGTGGTAACTGGGGAGGGTATTTTACGTTTGTTGAAGGTACAAAGAGCGGGTGGAAAACCTATCATGGTAGGCGATTTTATCAATGCACATCCTGAATATCTGAAATGAGAAAAAAAAATGCTCGTAGTATAGCGACTCAGGTTTTAACCCAAGTTATCGGATATAAACATTCTTTATCGGATTGTTTAGACACTGCTCTACCTAGTTTAAATGATGCGCGTGATCGTGCTTTGGCACAAGCATTATGTTATGGCGTATTGCGTTGGTTGCCGCGTTTACAAGCTTTATTACAACGTTTACTCCGTAAACCGTTTAAAGCTAAGGATAGTGATATTGAAGTGTTATTGTTAATTGGTTTATATCAACAATTATATATGCGCATTCCAGATCATGCTGCGATAGCGGCGACGGTGGATGTGACGCGCACCTTAAAAAAACCTTGGGCAACCGGTTTAGTGAATGGCGTACTACGTCATTTTCAACGCCAACAGAAAACTTTGCTCATGAGTGTTGATAATGATAACAGCGCCAAATTAGCACATCCGCCTTGGTTATTGGAACGCTTAATTCAAGATTATCCCAAGGATTGGGAGGCTATTGTTGAAGCCAATAATACACATCCGCCCTTGACACTACGAGTAAATGCTCGCTTAATGTCGCGTGATGACTATCTTGAACATTTGCGGGTGGCTAATATGGGTGCGGTCCCTACACCTTATACGGAATATGGCATCACTTTAGAGCAAATTCCCCAGGGTATGCCTAATAGTTTACCTGGATTTACCCAGGGTTGGGCTTCGGTGCAAGATGGTGCCGCCCAATTGGCAGCACCATTGCTTGATGTTCCGATAGGCGCACGGGTGTTAGATGCTTGTGCCGCCCCTGGTGGAAAAACGGCACATTTGCTAGAGCATTATAATATAGATGCTTTATTGGCTTTAGATAATCAACCGGCTCGCGTACAAAAATTGACTGATACTTTGCACCGCTTGCAATTATTAGCTGAAGTACGCCTTGCAGATGCGAGTCAACCTGAAACTTGGTGGGATGGTGAACCTTTTGATCGCATTTTACTGGATGTGCCTTGCTCTGGCAGTGGTGTCATTCGCCGTCATCCGGATATTAAATATTTACGTCGATCTAGCGATATTAAAAAATTAGCCGCTCAACAAAAACGTTTGCTTGGCGCATTGTGGAAACTGTTAAAGCCTGGGGGTAAGTTATTATATATAACTTGTTCCGTTTTTGCGGAAGAAAATCATTTACAAATACAAAATTGGCTAACCAGCCACGCGGATGCTAATGAAACGGTGATTTCTGCTGATTGGGGGCACGCTATGGCGTATGGGCGGCAAATTCTACCCGGTGAAAATAATCATGATGGTTTTTATTATGCTTGTCTATCTAAAACCAAATAGGTTTAGTTGTTAATTGAACATTATAAGAAATCCGATTTTTTCAAAAATCGGATTTCTTAGTTTTGTAAAAATTATCAATGCTTCCCCAAAAATACTATTTTTTTCAAAAAGAGTATTTCTAAAACAAATTCATTAACAATTAACAATTAACAATTAACAATGCCGGTGAACTGGTATCGTGTGCTGGTGGGGCTATGTCTGTTATTAGACGTGAGTGTTGCTTTTGCCAATTTTTCAATAAGTGATGCAAAAACACGTTTAGTTGATGAGATGTATCTACTAGATGCTAAACTTAATTATAATTTGACTGAGGTAACGATTGATGCCCTACAAAATGGAAT
>QNES01000188.1 GCA_003645255.1 Gammaproteobacteria bacterium | reverse complement strand
GACAACAGATACTAAGATAAGTGTTGGCATTAAATTCAATTTTTAATATCAGAGGTGCAGCGTCTGCAAGGTGTGCATGGTATTAAAAAAACAGGGCATACCATTTTTTGAAAAAATGGTATTTCTTTTATACTCTCATAGTAAAAAACATTATTAGACTTGTCCGGAATTAATTCATATATTTCATATACTTAATATAACATGAAAAATAAAACATGAAAAAAATCAATTTAATCAATAGACATTATTCCGATTTAATGTAACCCATTGATTTACTTCAAATTTTAATTTGTAAAGCTAATGAAATCAAGCACTTAAATTAAAATCGTTAAATCTTAAAATACTTTTAATGGGGTACGATACTTTATTAATTACAAAATAAAAAATAGAATTATAACTCAAAATACCAATTATTAATTAGTCATTAAATTGATAATAATGATATACGATTTTTAAACAGGTATGTTAGAATACAAAATGACGAAGGCAACCACAAGGGTGTGTCGCCTACATTTGTAAACTTATTTATCTGAAAAACTATACAACATAAATACTTAAAATATGTGGCATAAATTTTTACCTTTTTTAGCATGGTGGCCCCTCGTTGGGCGTGACAGTATTAAGGCTGATCTATTGGCTGGTTTAACCGGGGCTGTGATTGTTCTACCCCAAGGCGTGGCTTTCGCCATGATTGCAGGTCTTCCGCCAGAGTACGGACTCTATACGGCGATGGTGACACCCATTATAGCTGCCCTATTTGGCTCCTCACTACATCTCATTTCTGGTCCAACAACGGCTATTTCCATTGTCGTTTTTTCGGCTATCAGTCATCACGCTGATCCGGGCACTGCAGAATTTATCAGTCTCACTTTAACGCTCACATTTTTAGCAGGTGTCTATCAACTCGCTTTTGGCTTGGCGCGTCTAGGCACTTTAGTTAATTTTGTGTCTCACTCCGTTGTGATCGCTTTCACCGCTGGGGCTGCTATTCTCATTATGACTAGCCAATTGAAACATGTACTGGGTGTGTATGTTCCTAAAGGTGAATCTTTTTTACATACCTGGGTAGATGTTTTTAATGGAATAGGCGATATTAATTATTATATATTGACGGTGGCATTATCCACCCTAATATCTGCCTTACTTTTCAAACGTTTTTTGCCTCGCCTACCTTACATGTTATTGGCGATGATTTTTGGGAGTTTAGTTAGCCTATTGCTCAATGGTGAAGCCCATGGTGTTCATTTAGTCGGGGAAATGCCTGCCCATTTACCCCCTTTATCAATGCCAGATTTTTCCATAGCAACAATACGTCAATTAGCCCCTGAAGCTTTTGCAGTGGCACTATTGGGATTGATTGAAGCCGTCTCCATTGCCCGTTCGGTCGCCACCAAATCTCATCAACATATTGATGGCAATCAAGAATTTATTGGTCAAGGCTTATCCAATATAGTTGGCAGCTTCTTTTCTAGTTATGCAGGTTCTGGCTCATTTACCCGTTCTGGCATTAATTATCAAACGGGAGCTAAAACACCTTTATCAGCTATTTTTGCGGCACTATTCCTAGCGTTGACTGTATTATTCATTGCTCCATTAACTGCTTACTTACCCATTGCCGCTATGGGTGGTATTATCCTATTAGTCGGCTATAACTTAATTGACTTCCATCATATTAAAGAAATTATTAAAGCCAGTCACTCAGAAACCAGCGTGTTATTAGTCACTTTTTTGGCAACCTTATTTTTAGAATTGGAATTTGCGATTTATGCAGGCATTTTATTATCTCTCGTATTTTATTTAAATCGAACTGCACATCCTAAGATTGTCACCTTGGCACCGGATCCAGAAGAAAGACGGCGCCACTTTACTAATCTTGAGCGTAAAGCACTGCCAGAATGCCCACAATTAAAAGTGATTCGTATTGATGGCTCCCTATTCTTTGGTGCGGTGAGTTATACTTCTAGCACATTACATAAAATAAAGCAAAAAGAACCTACATTAAGTCATTTGTTAATCGTGGCTAAGCCAATCAATTTTATTGACGTTGCTGGGGCTGAAATGTTAGTCCAAGAAGCTAAATATTGGCGAGCGCAAGGCGGTGGTTTGTATTTGTGTGGATTCAAAATGGAAGCGGAGAAATTTCTGCAGCGTGGTGGTTATTTGGCTGAAATTGGTGAACATAATCTCTTTACCGCTAAAAAAGAGGCGATATCTGAGATTTTCCAACGTTTTGATCATCCGTTTTGTCAAACTTGTGAACGGCGTATTTTTCGGGAATGTAATCTGATGAAACGAATTGATGATTAACTGTGCTATGCAACTGCGTTGAAACGCCACGTCCAAAGAAATCCGATTTTTTCAAAAATCGGATTTCTAATGATGTTCAATATCTTGTTAATAACAAAATTTTTTCAGATTAATTATCAACATAAATGCCATAACCAGCAAACCAGCTTTTATCTAATTCCCAATTGACTTGATTCACATCGGGTTGAGATAAAACCATTTTTTTAGCCTTTTGCTGATGATGTGCCAGTTCTTTTTGAGCCGCAATGACTTCTGGATGATTAGTATCATTGCGAGGGAGATTTGGCTTAATAATTGATAGAAACTTCAAAACGGACACTTGAGCAGATCTGGGACTTGAGATCACAGCCATTCCATTGTTTAGTTCAATTACCTTGAATTGATAGGGATAGCTGCCGAGTTCGCTATCCTGTGATAATAAAGAATTTAATTCGCTAACGCGGGGATCATAATTCCAAGCCCAGTAGGCTAAAATTGCAATAGCAAGAGTAACTAAAAATAGTGTGTATTTGCTCACAGTTAAATTTTCCTATATCAATGGGGAAGAGTTTCATTATATACTGCTTGCCCTTGAGTTTCGTGAAAATATGGCATCAAGAAACCAAGTTTTTAAAAAAGGCACCCTTCAATACATTTTTTGTATCTTATCAAAAAGTGTGGGTAAACTTGCCCAAACCTGACAGGTTTTTTCCACCGAATTTAGAGAAGATACCATTTTTTCAACAGTGGGTTGTAATGAAATTCCTACCCACCATTTTTCAACTACATTTCGAACTGACCACCAAATTTTAATAGGATACATAATAATGATATACTATTTTTAAACAGGTATGTTAAAATACAATATAAGTTTAAGATTATGGGAAGAAAATTATGAAATTTCAAGTAACCATAAATCGTGATGAAGACGGGGTTTGGATAGTTGAATGTCCAATGATTCCCGGTTGTATCACTCAGGGCTACACTCAAGCAGAAGCCATCAAAAATATTCATGAAGCGATTACACTTTGTTTAGAAGTCAGATCGGAACAAGGATTGCCCTTGACTATTGAAACTCGACAGTTGGAGGTAGCGATCTAATGTCTTCTTTACCAACTCTCAGTGGACGAAAAGTGGTGCAAGTTTTTACAAAATTTGGTTGGCAAGTGGCACGCCAACGTGGCAGTCATATTATTATGATCAAAGAAGAACATCACGCCACCCTTTCTGTCCCCAATCATCAGGAAGTGGCAAAAGGTACATTGCGTGGTTTGATTCGAGTAGCAGATTTGACAATTTCTGAATTTGTCGCAGCCTGTTAGTCAATGTAAAGGGCTGTTATAAAAAAACTTGAACATTGAGTTAAACCTGTCAGGTTTATACACTATTGACTATTACCAATTAACAATTATCAATGTTATTTAACCATCGTATTCTATTATACATCTATCTATGTTTATTGCTACCTTCCTTCGTGAGTGCCAGCGATGTGACACTGAATTTTAGACAGACGGAGATTAGTGATATTATTAGCGTCATATCCGAAGTCACGGGAAAAACATTTGTCGTTGATCCGCGTGTTAAGGGTAAAGTGACAGTGGTATCGAATGAGCCTATGGATAGCGTTCGTGTTTATGAAGTTTTTCTATCCATTCTCAGTGTACACGGTTTCACCGCTATTCCCAGTGGGGCGGTCATTAAAGTTATCCCGGAAAACCTGGCAAAATCCCAAAATAGCCCTGTATTATTACCAGGCGAAAGTGTAGAAGGCGATATGCTAGTCACGCAAGTTGTCCCAATCAAACATGTTTCTGCAGCCCAATTGATTCCATTATTAAGACCATTAATTCGCCAACAGGGTCATTTAGTCGCTTATTCAAATAATAATACTTTGGTGATTTCCGATCATGCAAATAATGTTCGTCGTTTGCTGAAAATTATTCGTCGCATTGATCGTGCTGATGATAAGGATATTGAAGTCATTGTTTTAGAACATGCTATCGCCGAAGAAGTGGTGCGAATTATTAGTACGCTTGAGCAGAAAAAAGCTAAGGGCGCAAAGAGTACAACTTCTACTTCGACTATTATTGCAGATGAGCGGACAAATAGTGTTCTGATCAGTGGTGATAGCGCGACACGATTGCGTTTACGTACTTTAATTACTCATCTTGATACCCCTATTGAAAGCGTGGGTAATACCCAAGTGATTTATTTACGTTATGCCCAGGCTAAGGATTTAGTTAATGTTCTCAAGGGAGTCAGTGATAGCATGACGCAAACAACCCAAAAAAAGCAGTCTAACGCTAAGGAAACGGTAAAAACTAACATTCAAGCTGATGAAAGTACCAATAGTTTAGTGATTACTGCCACCCCTGCCATCCAGCAAAATTTACAAGCGGTGATACATAAACTGGATATACGACGCGCTCAAGTATTAGTGGAGGCGGTGATTGCTGAAGTGTCTACTGATATGGCACGAGAATTGGGGGTGCAATGGCTACTCTATGGCGCGGAAGATGCAGCAAGTCCTTTTGGTTTAAGTAATTTTGATAATACAGGGACCAGAATCGTTGATTTAGGTTCAGTTGCTTACCAAGCGAATCAGGATCGTAATGTGACGTTACCCAATATCGGTGCGGGGGCTTTTCTAGGTTTAGGTCGATTTGGTAGCAGTATTCTTAATTTTGCGGTGATGTTAAGGGCATTGACTTCAGACACGAATACTAACGTGTTATCGACACCTTCATTATTAACCCTTGATAATCAGGAGGCTGAAATTGTCGTGGGTCAAAATGTGCCTTTTGTCACGGGGCAATATACTGGTACGGGTGCCATTGGTAATGTCGGCAACCCTTTTCAAACGATACAACGTGAAGATATTGGCATAAAACTGAAAGTGAAACCGCAAATTAATGAAGGAAATGCCGTTAAATTAGAAATTGAGCAAGAAGTCTCTAGCATTAGTCGCAGCAGCCAGGCGACGGATCTCGTGACGAATAAACGAACTATTAAAACAACGGTTATTGTTGAAGATGGTAATATGGTTGTGCTTGGGGGATTGATAGATGAGGATTTGCAGCAAACTTCCCAAAAAGTGCCTGTACTAGGCGATTTGCCTATCATTGGTAGCCTATTCCGCTCACAAAGTACCAAAAAGGTGAAACGCAATTTAATGGTTTTTTTGCACCCTATTATTATACGCGATGCTGCCAGTGAAAAATTTATTAGCCATGATAAATATAGTTATATGCGAACCCAACAACTTGAACTTAAAGCGCAGGGCTTGCCCTTAATGTCAGCCTCAGAGATTCCCGTATTGCCTAATTTAGATGATTTTCTAACTATATTACCAGGGGATCATGCTTTATCACCGAAAGAACTTGAACCTGAACTTTATAAATAACTAAAGTTAAGAAGGGCGAACACACAGGTTCGCCCCTACGGATAATGTCTTGTAGGGGCAGACCTACGTGTCTGCCCTTGATAATCAAGTTCTATAACCAATTTCAAATAAACCCTATGTCGCGTTTACTCATTCAAAATTACTATACCGAAGTAGAAAAAATAATCCAATACGGTGGTTCCAGTAAAGAAACTTCGATCCGTGTCGCGTTTCAAAACTTGTTGAATGCCTACTGTACACCGAAGAATTTTATCTTAATACCAGAACTTGCGTATTCAACCAAATACGATACTACTGTTTATCCAGATGGCACAGTTAAGGATGCACTACGTTTGGATTGGGGTTATTGGGAATCTAAAGATAAATATGATGATTTGGACAAAGAAATTGGAAGCAAGTTTGCTAAAGGTTA
This sequence comes from Gammaproteobacteria bacterium, assembly GCA_003645255.1. Classification (GTDB taxonomy): domain Bacteria; phylum Pseudomonadota; class Gammaproteobacteria; order Beggiatoales; family Beggiatoaceae; genus QNES01. Next base: position 1,290 of record QNES01000188.1, on the reverse strand, counting down.
TCCAAATGACAACATATTGTTTGAGGACTCCCAACAAGCTGTCTTGATTCAAGGCAATAACGAAGTCAGCCGGGTTTCTATTGCGGATGCTGCTAAATTAGACGCGCTGTTAAATAAATTCATCAATTATGAACGGCAAGAGGTTCGGGATTTTCGTCAAGCTATTGAAAAATTTAAAGCCGACTTACCCACCGTTGTTGAGACTTTACGCTCTACCATAGCCAACCAAAAAGCTTTGAACTTCAAAGCCGCTTTTAAGAAACTCTTCAAACTGTGCAAAGAATCTATCAATCCAAAGATAAATGAGTTTGATATTCAGGAAATGATAATTCAGCATATCTTAACTGAGGATATTTTCTTGACCGTGTTTAATGAGAGCCAGTTTCATAGAGAGAATGTGATTGCTTTGGAATTGGAATCTGTGGTTAATACGTTCTTTATTGGTAGTGTGCGGCGTGATACTTTGAAATCAATTGAAAGTTATTATGCGGTGATTAGGAGGAAAGCGGCTGATATTAGTAATCATCATGAGAAGCAAAAATTTTTGAAGGTGATTTATGAGAACTTTTATAAAGCCTATAATCCAAAAGGCGCGGATAGGCTTGGCATTGTCTACACTCCAAATGAGATTGTGCAGTTTATGATTAAGAGTACTGATCATTTGCTGGATAAGCATTTTAACAGGTTGTTATCTGATGATAATGTGGAAATTTTGGACCCGGCGACTGGCACTGGTACGTTTATCACGGAGCTAATTGAGTATTTGCCAAAAAGCAGGTTGCCAGCAAAGTATAAGAATGAGATTCATTGCAATGAAGTGGCTATTTTGCCTTATTATATTGCGAATTTGAATATTGAATATACTTATCAGCAGAAGATGGGAAAGTATGAGGAGTTTGGTAATATTTGCTTTGTGGATACGTTGGATAATGTTGGTTTTGAGCATGGTACTGGTTATAAGGATCAGCAAGGTGATTTAGTTTTGGGTTTGGGTGCGGAGAATGCTAAACGAATTGAGGAACAGAACCAGCGTAAAATCTCGGTAATAATTGGGAATCCGCCTTATAATGCTAATCAGCAGAATGAGAATGATAATAATAAGAATCGTGAGTATCCAGAGATAGATACTGATATTAAGCGGACTTATATTGAGAATAGTACGGCGCAGAAGACTAAGATGTATGATATGTATACACGCTTTTTGCGTTGGGCTTCCAACCGGATAGATAAGAATGGAGTAATTGCTTTTGTGTCTAATAGTTCATTTCTTGAGGCTAGGACTTATGACGG
>QNES01000187.1 GCA_003645255.1 Gammaproteobacteria bacterium | reverse complement strand
TGCATAGCAAAAATGGCTATCATTCCGCCAATCAAAAAATTTTTCATAACGAATTATCCTAGGTTTAGTAATTGATGTTCAGGGGGTTAATGTCTAATAATTACAATTATCTCCATTAAGAGCTTGAACGGCACCGTTCATAATCGCCATACGTTTTGCTTGGATACCAGTGGCTATCCCTATGGCTTTTTCATTATCACCTGCATAAACTGCCGGTACAATTTTGGTCTCACGAGTCTTTTTAAACTTAGCCCATGTATCCTGTAAGATAGTCAGTTGACTATCATCAGACTTGTTTCTATCATTAAGCATAGCATCCATCACTGTTTCCAGCTTTATAGTTGCGTCATCAATATCCACCTTTAAAGCCTCTTGTTCTGCTCTATCCCAGGTCATTACCATCATCATCAGGTTGAGACGAGCATCAGCCAGGGCAAGCTTGGCATCACAAATGGTTGCTGCTTGGACCCATTGCATAGCCAAAATAGCTATTATTCCACCAATCAAAAACTTTTTCATAACGAGTTATCCTAAGTTTAATAATTGATATTACAAATCGAAAATAAATGTAACATCAATTATTAGTTAATGGAACTTAAACTACTTCGTGGGATACAAGGATTTGCACTGATCCTTGTCTTTCAATACCGACTCGCAGTAAGATAACATTTCCGTTGCTTTCACACTGCAATTTTTATCATAAACGGCATTAAGTGACGTTCTCGTGTAATCCTTTTTCGGTGTCGCCCATTTCCATAGACTACTCGTCATTTTACAATCAGGTTCTTTGCCTCTGAGTTTTTTAGCGATTTCCACAGCGGCAACACAATCGCTACTACTATCCAACTCTCCACAATAATACATGTGTGTGGCTAAAGCACCCCATTGAGCGTAATCAGCAAACACTTTTTCCGTCATACAACGTACAACTTCACCGCCCCGCTCAAAAGCATGCTCATAATCGTCGTTAGCATCACATTCTGCCATTCCTTCTTTACCACGCGCATCCGCAGCCGAGGCTCGAAGTCCAAGTTCATTAACCAGGCTACACCAAGTTTGCCTCGTTTTAGTACCAATCATGAAGCCAGCCCTCATTATGGATTTCATTTCCTTCTTATCAACTGCCATGCATAATAACTTATGAGGCGGCAATCCGGCTGCTTCCAAACATTCAGTTCCAACTTTCCATTCGGTTTTTGTAACCGCCGCATTTACAACAATAGGACTACTTAGTATGAGGCATAAGATAGTCATTTTAGTTCGTGACATTTTTTATTCACCTTGAAATTTAATTATAAAAAGGGCGAAATCTAAGTCTTTAGCTTAAGGGATGAATCGCCAGTGAAAATTAAAAAATAAACTTGTCAATTTTTCAGATAGAAACAAATTTATCAAACGTGGAGCTATTATAACATTATTCTTTCTATTATCTATAAGTTTGAGATAAAAAAATTTATTCCCACACCTTATATTCATAACTTATTGATAATAAAGGAATTAAAAATTTTAAATTTTACCACGAATTTGCAAAAAAATAAGTATGTGAAGACTTCAATCTGTATAGTTTGTCATAAAAGACATCGTTAGTAATTATGGGAATTTGCATGATACATTTAAATCGGTATAATGTCTAATAATTTGAGTTTTTTCTGAAAATTATAACTGATAACTGATAACAGATAACATGTCTGAAAAACAAATCACTTTACCCATTACCGGTATGAGTTGCGCCAATTGTTCAAATGCGGTTGAACGCAATCTCAAAAAGTTAGAAGGAATGGCTCAAGTTAATGTCAATTATGCCACTGAAAATGCAACCTGTACTTTTGACACGGCGTTGTTGAAAGAGCATGAAATTATTGACAAAATTAAATCTATCGGCTATAACGTACCAACTGTATTCTGTGAAGATGTAGAACAAACAGCCCGCGTTGCTGAAGTCAAAAAGCAAACATACCTATTTTGGATCGGGGTTGTTTTTACCTTGCCCTTATTTATGTTGAGTATGAGTCGAGATTTTGGCTTGCTGGGGGCAGATACGGCGTGGGTGAATTGGTTGATGTTTATGATGGCTTTGCCAGTGCAATTTTATGTTGGCTGGGAGTATTATATTGGTTCATGGAAATCGCTGAAAAATGGAGCGGCTAATATGGATGTGCTAGTCGCAATGGGAAGCTCTGTTGCCTTTTTCTACAGTTTAGCTGTCATACTTAATCCGGCATTTGGGGAACATGTTTATTTTGAAACAGCCGCGATGATTATTACTTTGATTAAACTCGGTAAACTGCTAGAAGCCCGAGCCAAAAATCAAACCCGTGCCGCTATCAAAAAATTAATGGGGCTTCAAGCTAAAACGGCGAGAGTCATACGTGACGGGGTAGAAAACGATATCGTGATTGAATCAGTCGTTGTTGGTGATATGATCGTGATTCGCCCAGGTGAAAAAATGCCAGTTGATGGAAAAGTCATCGAAGGACATTCTAGCGTTGATGAAAGTATGCTCACTGGCGAAAGTATACCCGTTCAGAAACAAAAAGGTGATGCTGTGATTGGCGCGACGCTCAATAAACAAGGTTTGCTCAAAATTGAAGCCACCAAAGTCGGTGCTGAAACAGCATTAGCCCATATTATTCGCCTGGTTCAAGAAGCTCAGGGCAGTAAAGCGCCCATTCAGCACTTAGCAGATAAAGTATCCAGCATCTTTGTACCTACTATTATTATTTTAGCGACTTTCACCCTGTTAATATGGTGGTTAGGTGCCGGCTTTGATTTTACGGAGGCTATGATTAGAATGGTAGCGGTTTTAGTGATCGCCTGTCCCTGCGCGTTAGGACTCGCCACCCCCACTGCCATTATGGTAGGAACCGGTAAAGGGGCAGAACAGGGCATTTTATTCAAAAATAGTGAAGCCCTAGAACAAGCTCATAAACTCAAAGTCATTGTATTAGATAAAACCGGCACCGTCACCACCGGGCATCCGACTGTGACAGATATTATTGTAGGGCAAGCAGGATTAAGTGAAAATGAGATTTTGCGCCTTGCAGCCTCAGCGGAGCGTGGCAGTGAACATCCCCTGGGTGAAGCCATTGTCCAATCTGCCTACCAGCAAGGTTTATCCCTGGTAGAGCCACAAAAATTTGAAGCCATCAGTGGGCAAGGTATTTTAGCAACAGTAGAACAGCAACAGGTAGTATTGGGTAATCAGCGATTACTAGAAACTTTTGAAAAAGCCGACTTTTTCCAATCTGAAATAAATCGCTTAGAATCCGAAGCAAAAACGGTCATCAGAGTTGCAATTGATAATCAACCCGTGGGCTTAATAGCGGTTGCCGATACGATAAAAGAAGGCTCAAAAGAGGCGGTCGCAGAAATGCACCGTTTAGGTTTACAAGTCATTATGTTAACAGGCGATAATCAGGCAACGGCAAGTGCTATCGCCAAAGCAGTTGGAATTGATCGCGTATTAGCCGGCGTATTACCAGATGATAAAGCGAATGAAATCAAACACTTACAAAAAGAACACCTTGTCGCTATGGTTGGGGATGGTATTAACGATGCCCCGGCATTAGCTCAAGCAGATGTCGGTATCGCCATTGGCACCGGCACCGATGTCGCTATGGAAACCGCCGATGTCACCCTGATGCGAGGTGATTTACGTGCCGTCTCACAAGCGATTAGTCTAAGTAAAGCCACTATGCGAACAATTAAACAAAATCTGTTTTGGGCATTTGGCTATAATATTTTACTGATTCCCATCGCAATGGGTGTATTATATCCCTTTACCACATTACCCTGGATGCTACGCTTTTTGCATCCGGCACTCGCAGCGGGGGCAATGGCTTTTAGCAGTGTCTCTGTGGTGATGAATAGTTTGCGATTGCGGAAAGTGCAGTTATAGATATTCACAAAACGAGGGCGAATACACGGTTCGCCCTTACAAAACAAACGTAGAATAATTCAATATGACAGCGACAGCAACGCTCTATCGACAAGCCACCTATTGGCTTAGCGTCCATAAACTTACCCAACTTCCTGAAGATAGCAAATTTGAAGTCGCGTTTGCAGGACGTTCTAATTCTGGTAAATCAAGTGCCATCAATGCCATTACCGGACAAAAAAAATTAGCACGTACCAGTAAAACGCCAGGGCGCACCCAACAAATTATTTTTTTTAAATTAGATGAACACCGTAATTTGGTGGATTTGCCCGGTTATGGTTTTGCTAAAGTGCCATTAGCTGTCAAACTGCATTGGCAGCAAACTTTAGAACGCTATTTACACACGCGCCGTTGCTTGTGTGGATTAGTACTGATGATGGATGTGCGCCACCCATTAACGGAATTTGATCAAGAAATGCTTAATTGGTGCAACCTTTCTAATATGCCCGTGCATGTATTGCTCACCAAAGCAGATAAAATTAGTCGTAGCAAAGGAAATATCGTCTTACAAAAAGTGCGTCAACATTTAGCGACTTTATCAATAGAAACAAATGTACAACTGTTTTCAGCCCTAAAACATGTTGGGATTGAAGAAGTACAAAATGGTTTAAATACCTGGTTAAAAATAGATAATTAACGAAACGCAGTCGGTGCTTTTAAAATTAGTATTAATGTTTTGACTTTTTTTGTAAAAATATGCTAAAATATTAAACAGGTATACTTTGAACGGCTAAAAACAGGATGTCTTGAAGAAAAATGTCAACCTGACAACTTTTATAAACCTGGAAAAAATAAAACTCAACCGTTTGTAGTATATATATTAATTTTTAGCTCAATTGATCTAATGGAGGATCAAATTATGACGCGAAAATACTCACAATTGGGTGCTGGCTCAATTTTAGGATGTTCCCCCCAGGCAGAAACCTTATTTCCACAAAGTACTGAGGATGGAAATAATTCTTTTTTAAAGAAAATGGGGGCTAACTCAAAAGTGGCTTTAGCCACTGGCGTATTTGCCGCCTTGTTTGCGGTAAACAGTGCCGCAAAGACAATTTATAGTGAAGTTGATGAAGATATCGGTGTGGTAGAAATTGGGATAAAAATGGAATGTCTGTCAGGGGTTCCAAATTCGGCATCAATCTCGTATAGCAGCAGCGATGGTACGGCAACGGCAAGTTCATCCGATTCAGACGGTGACTATACTGCTGTTGATGGTGTACTGACATGGGATGGAGATGCTAGCGACTGTGATGTCACTAAGTATTTTGAGCTTCCCATTCTGGATGATAGCATTGCTGAAGGCAATGAAACCATTAATTTCACTTTCAGCAACGGTGATACGGCGGTACTCACTATCCTTGACAACGAACCTCCTGTCACTCCGCCAACCTTTGATTTTTCCCAATCAAGCTATAGTCTTGATGAAGATGCCGGTGTGGCAACCATTGGAGTAACAATAAGTTGTCCATCAGGGGATAATCCGGATTCGGCATCAGTCTCGTATAGCAGCAGCGATGGTACGGCAGCTTCAGATGATGATTATACTGCGGTTAATGGTGTATTGACATGGGATGCCAACGACTGTAAAACGACTCAGACTTTTGAGGTGTCTATTCAAGACGATTCCGAAGCTGAAGATAACGAAACGGTTAATTTGAGCCTTGACAACGGTAATACAGCGGAACTCACCATCGTTGACAACGATACTCCAGTCACTCCGCCACCTGTTGTTGATCCGCAACCTCTGCTACCCACTTTTGAGTTTTCCCAATCAAGCTATAGTGTTGATGAAGGTGCAGGTGTGGCAACCATTGAGGTGACAATAAATTGTCCATCTGGGGATAATCCGGATTCTGTATCAGTTTCGTACAATAGCAGCGATGGTGGTATGGCAACTGCAGGCTCAGATGGTGACTATACTGCTGTTGATGGTGTATTGACATGGGAAGCCAACGACTGTGATACCACTCAGACTTTTGAGGTGTCTATTCAAGACGATTCCGAATTTGAAAAAGACGAAATGCTTAATTTGAGTCTTGACAATGGTAATACGGCAATACTCACCATCATTGACAACGATGCTCAGGATAATCAACCACCTGTTGTTGAACCGCAACCAGTTCAAGACGAGCCAAAAGTTGAAGATGACGAACCTGTTGATTTGGAGCTTGACAACGGTAATACGGCGGAAATCAACGACGTTCCTCCTACACCAGTATATAGTAGTGGTGGTGGTGGTGGTACATCAGAAATGCCTACATCAATACCAGATGGTGGTTTTAGTCAAAATTGGAATGCCGGCGGACAAAGCCTTACCGACGATATAGAAATCGGTGAAAGCGGGAGTATGACTAACGCGGTTATAGAATCACAAGTGATCAATCATGGTTGGGTTTATAGCTCGCATATTGAGATGGGTGCCAGTATTTCAGGTGGTATTGTCAGTGGCTTAATGACGGTAGAAGGCAGTTTGACAAACTTTGAGTTTCGTGGTGCTTCCATCAATGGTCGTAATGAAGCAGGTGAAATTGTCGGAATGCTTGGCGGTACTATCATCAATAATAGTAAAGTCGGCGGCTATTTTGAAGATGTCCTATTAGCACCAAACACCTCTATTTTTGGGGGTGGGCTACGAAACCAAATCATCGGCGATGCTAATAGACCGGCACTATTGAGGAATCTCAAAGTTTGGCCTGGTAGTAAACTTGATAATGTCATCATTGGTCCAGGTGTCAAATTGCCTAAAAAGGTATCTCTGGGTATCGGTGTGCAAATTGCCACTCAGTCATTTAGCATAGATTCGCTTGGTAATTCTATTGCAACCGAAACTTATTCGGTGGAAACTATTCGCACCTCAATGAAACGGCAACACAATGGTGTCAGATTATCCCAGAGCGTTGCCTCAAGTGTTCAAATCAAAAGTCGGATGTTTGTTGACAGTAAACACATCGGTCAAGCGGCGGAACGTATCACAGTGGCTTACCATCAAACCAGCACAACAACCACTAGTTACATGTGTACCGGAGGTTCTAATTGGCAAGTGTGGGATGGCGAAATGGGCAACCTAGAAGCGGCAGAACAATATGATAGTTTGCCTGAAGATATGGAAGTTCCCATATTTGAAGGTGATTTAAGTGAGTTACCTGGGGATTTTACTGTCCATAATGGCTACCGTTTAGAAGATGATAGTAGTATTACCTATAATGGTGATGCACCTACCCAATTTTCTATCGTTGTTGGTGATGATGAACCGGCTGATGATGATGACACCACAGGTGGTGATGACACCACGGGTGACGATGATGATGACACCACAGGTGGTGATGATGCCACGGGTGACGATGATGATGACACCACAGGTGGTGATGATGCCACGGGTGACGATGATGATGACACCACAGGTGGTGATGATGTCACGGGTGACGATGATGATGACACCACAGGTGGTGATGATGTCACGGGTGACGATGATGATGACACCACAGGTGGTGATG
>QNES01000186.1 GCA_003645255.1 Gammaproteobacteria bacterium | reverse complement strand
TATCAATCCCCTCAAAGCTAATCTTTAAGGCGACACAATCATCCCGCCGGTTTAGTTGTTCGGCGAGTAAAAACAGGGTTGTCGTTTTGCCAAATTGACGCGGTCGATTGATGGTGAAATATTTACCTTTTTCTACAAAGGCAATAATCTGCTTAAGTTTCTCTGAATTATCGACCATGTAATGACGGCTGGGAATACATAAACCAGTATCATTAAACTCTTTTTGCATCATTTTCTCCTTGTTATGTTCAGATTTTGTGAGTGCTATAAACCTGCCCAAAGCCATTAAGTTAAGGGCAGACACACAGGTCGGCACCGAAAAACCCTGCGTATTCTATTGTTTTCTGTGCTAACTTATGTGTTCGCCATGGCTTAACTTAATGGCATTGGGGAGACATTCCCCTGCACAGGGCAAGGTAAATACTCGTTTATCTTCCAAACGTAGTGCGGTTAATGCGCCACCCCAGACACATCCTGTGTCAAGCGCATAGACGTTATTATCAGCATAGTAGCCCAGGGTTGACCAATGTCCAAAAATAATTTGCATATCACGACTGGCACGGTGAGACCACAAAAACCAAGGTTTATCTTCATCATCATGGGTAGGTGCTCCCTTTTTTTTCAGGGCTAACTTGCCTTTAGCATTGCAATAACGTAATCGTGTCAAACAATTTGTTATAAAACGTAACTTCTCCCACTCTGTTAATTTATCAGACCATTTTTTTGGGTTATCGCCATAGAGATTAGCTAAATATTTTTTATACTTTGAACCACGTAGTATTTTTTCAATTTCGGTTGCATATTGACGCGCTTGTAATAAATCCCATTGTGGCGGAATGCCCGCATGTATCATGGTTAATCCAAAATCAGGCGCATGGTGAAGAAAGGGACGGTAGCGTAACCAAGTGAGTAATTCTTCACTATCCGGCGCTTCTAAAATGGGTGTGAGTGTATCTTTAGGTCCAAGATAATCAGAATTTCCGTGTGCGACTGCTAGTAAGTGCAAATCATGATTACCCAAAACAACAATGGTTCGTTCTTTTAAATTTTTAAAAAAACGTAAGACTTCTAAGGAATTTGGACCGCGATTAACTAAATCACCAGTAGACCAAAGAACATCTTTATCAGGATTAAACTGGATAAGTTTAAGTAGTTGTTGTAATTCGGTATAACAACCTTGTATATCACCAATTGCATAAGTTGACATTGTTTTAATATTTAAACGTTTAAGATAATTGTAGGGACTGTTTGTGAAAAATTACCACAGGTGGAACCTGTGGTAACTGTAAACGGCTTTTGAGGGATGTCCGTTTCTTAACACACTTTAACCTGTGACATTTCCTTTCCATCAGTATCATGCAAATGCACGGCGCAGGCTATACACGGATCAAAACTATGAATGGTACGTAAAATCTCCAAGGGTTGTTTGGCATCATGTAGTGTATGCCCTTGCAATGCGGCTTCATAGGCCCCCATCTGTCCCTGGGCATCCCTGGGGCCTGCATTCCAAGTACTTGGGACAACGGCTTGATAATTCGCAATTTTTTCGTTTTCTATCACAATCCAATGGGCTAAGGCCCCACGGGGTGCTTCTGTGTAACCGACACCCTTAGTTTGCAGGGGCCAAGATGCGGGTTCCCAAAGTTGTTCATTAAAAGTCTTGGTATCACCTGCCTTGATATTGGCAATCAGGTTGTCATACCAAACTGGCATGGTATCGGCGATGATTTGAGTTTCTAAGGTACGGGCTGCGGTACGTCCCAATGTGGAAAATAAGGCTTCTATTGGTACATCCAATTCTTTCAAGGTATAATCTACCAGGGCTCGTGTTTGTTCATGCTCGGTGGCATAAAGCATTAATATCCTCGCTAAAGGGCCGACTTCAACGGCATGAATGGTACCATCTGGGCCTTTCCAACGGGGCGATTTTAGCCATGAGTAGGCTTTGTCAACTTCTAATTGGCTATAGGGCGGTGTTGGGCCGGTATAATTCAGTTCTGTTTCACCCTCGTAGGGGTGCAAACCCTGGTCTTTACCACCACTATAGTTATACCAGGCATGAGAAACATATTCCTGAATTTGATCTGGGGCATTGAGGTCCAGTTCGTGAATAGTGGATAAGTCACGATTTAAAATCACCCCTCTAGGAATTAAAAGGCTAGATAGATCATCCATACCTTTTTCTGAAAAATCCCCATAAGTCATAAAGTTACCCAGTCCTTCGCCTTTGCTAGCCCAATCTTTATAAAAACCGGCAATTGCCAAGGTGTCGGGAACATAGACTTGCTCCACAAAATCACGCATTAAGGTAATTATTTCTTGCACTTGTGCCAATTTTTTGGCATTGATAGCAGAATCAGAATCTAAGTCAATGGGACAAGGGACACCACCCACTAAGAAATTGGGGTGCGGGTTTTTACCTCCAAAAATCGTGTGTAATTTAGCGGCTTCACGTTGCCAAGCGAGTGCTTCTAAATAATGGGCAAACGCCATTAAATTGACTTCAGGGGGTAATTTATAAGCCGGATGTCCCCAATAACCTTGGGAAAAAATTCCAAGTTGTCCACTTTCTACAAACTTTTTCAGTTTGATTTGCATATCGGAAAAATAGCCAGGGGAAGATTTTGGATAGTGGCTAAGTGATTGGGCGAGCTCAGATGTCTCTTTTGGATTAGCCTTTAAGGCGGAAACAATATCAACCCAATCTAAGGCATGTAAATGATAAAAATGCATCACATGATCATGTACAAATTGGGATGCTATCATTAAATTGCGTATGAGTTGGGCATTGGGTGGCAGCGTGTAATTGAGCGCGTTTTCTACCGCTCGTACCGAGGCAATACCATGCACTAATGTACATACACCGCATATCCGTTGAGTAAAAGCCCAAGCGTCACGCGGATCGCGTCCTTGTAAAATGATTTCAATACCCCGTACCATTGTGCCGGATGAATAGGCGGATTGAATCGTTTTTCCCGTTTCATCCATTTCGGCTTCGATGCGTAAATGCCCTTCAATGCGGGTAATTGGATCGACAACTATTCGTTGACTCATGTTTTGCTCCTAATGAAAATATAAAAAATATTATTATCAAACTAAAAACTTGATCATCAAGTATATAAAAGTATAACGTATAGATGTTCAGAAAAATAAATTCACAAGGGCGAACACGCAGGATTTGAAGTTTGAGTTTTTCTTCAAACCTTGGTAGTTTGGGTATTATAATAGACGGTAGTGGGATTAATTATTTAGTCCAAAGCTAACTTTGGAAGCTAACAGGTTGAAAAATTTTAGATTGATACCATCATTATCTGAATGTGAGATAATCAAATTAGAATTAGGAATAAGAATTTGATTGTCACTCTAAAAATTCGTTTATTTCCACAATCCGTTATACTTTATTAACGTTAATTTTGAATTATAATTTTATTTATGAAAATCCTATTTGATTTTCTGCCTATTTTATTGTTTTTTATCGCCTATAAAATTTATGACATTTATGTCGCCACAGCGGTGATCATTGTTGCCTCTATAGCACAAGTCGGTTTGTTTTGGTTAAAACATCATCGGGTTGAAAAGATGCACCTTATTACATTGGTGTTAGTTGTTATATTAGGTGGGGCAACTATATTTTTACATAACCCCCTTTTTATTTATTGGAAGCCAACGATTGTCAATTGGCTTTTTGCCCTGGTGTTTTTAGGTAGCCAATTCATTGGGCAAAAAAATGTACTTCAGCGAATGTTAGAAGAACAGATAACATTGACTTCACAAGCTGTCTGGCTCAGACTCAATATGGCATGGGTGGCATTTTTTATAGTGATGGGGGCGGTTAATTTGTATGTTGCCTTTAATTTTGAGGAGAACACTTGGGTTAATTTCAAATTGTTTGGTATGATGGGTTTGACAATTGTTTTTGTGATTGGTCAAAGTTTGTATTTAGCCCAGTATATTATGCCTGAAGATGATGAAACTCCTATCAAAAAGGCGCAACCTGAGCGATCAAGTATAGATGTTTGAAACAGATGATATAAGCTTATTGTTAGCAGCCCTTAAATTCGCTGCCAAAAAACACCGTGATCAGCGACGTAAAGATCAAGGTGCAACACCCTATATTAATCATCCTATTGAAGTCGCAGAAACTTTATGGTTTCAGGGCAATGTGCGTGATATGATAACTATCGTGGGGGCACTGCTACATGATACCTTGGAAGATACTAATGCGACAACTGAAGAAATTCGTCAACAGTTTGGTGAGCAAGTGCTAGCTTTAGTGCAGGAAGTGACTGATGATAAAAGTTTGCCCAAACTTGAACGGAAAAGGTTGCAAATTGAACACGCACCACACCAATCTGCACGCGCTAAACAAGTCAAATTGGCTGATAAAATTTGTAATGTCACAGATATTATCAACTCACCGCCTCATAATTGGTCTTTGAAACGCTGCCAAGAATATATAGATTGGAGTAAACAAGTGGTAGCAGGGTTACGAGGTATCAATCCTGCTTTAGAAGCTTGTTATGATGCTATAGTTACTGACAACTGATAACTTATAACTGAAATAAGGATTGATAAAATGCTCTATGCTATTATCAGTGAAGATGTTCCTCATAGTTTAGAAACACGTATTAAAACTCGTCCAGCCCACTTAGAGCGCTTAGAAGTGCTTAAAGATTCTGGATATTTGATTTTAGCAGGTCCCCATCCCGCTATCGATGCACCAGAGCCTGGAACTGCCGGATTTACCGGTAGCTTGATAGTAGCAGAATTTCCATCGCTTGAAATGGCGCAGGCTTGGGCAGAGGCTGATCCCTATAATGAAGCCGGCGTTTATGCTAAAATTACGGTTAAACCTTTTAAAAAGGGTTTTCCTAATTAACCTGTTCGTTGTTTATAAATATTTCCATAAGTTTCACCTATGGCTATTCATGTTTAACCCCTTCGGTTATAAATTTTCAACCCCAAAGGGGTTACATAAGAATAACCACCGATTCTATCTGTGGAATTTAACAATATATAAATCAAGGAGAAAACTTTATGTTCAAACCCTTAGCCAGTTCTTGTATTCTATCCTGTGCATTGTTAGTTCCTCTCAGTGCTTATGCCGCTCCTAGCGATCCCATAGCACTCGTCAATGATAAAACGATCACACAACAGGATTATGACAATTATATATCGGTACGGGCTAAACAAACAGGTAGTCATGTCACCCCTAACAAGCAAACGCTGATTGATGAACTGGTCCAACGTGAATTGCTTAGGCAAGATGCGTTTAATAAAAAGCTAGACACAGCCCCTGAGTTTCTTGAGAAGATCGGGGAAATTCGAGACAACCTGCTGATGGCGATGGCAATACATGATTATCTGGATAAACATCCACTAGATGATGCTATGCTAAAAAATGAGTACGATTTACAAATCGCTCAAATCAACACGCCCACAGAATATCAGGTTAAGCATATATTGGTGAAAAGCGAAACCGATGCCAATGCGATAATTGCTGAATTAGTTGAAGGTAAAGCCTTTGCTGAACTGGCTAAAGCAAAATCTACCGACAGCGGCTCGGCAAAAAAAGGCGGTAATTTAGGATGGATTAAAAAATCAGATATGGTTCCAGAATTTGGAGCCGCCCTTGAAAAATTAGAAAAGGGCAAGTACACCCCTACCCCCGTTAAAAGTGAGTACGGTTGGCATATTATCCAACTTGATGACATTCGCACGCTGGCACTCCCGTCGTTTGAAAGTGTTAAAGACAAAATCCGAACCGCCATGCAAGGTCAGCAAATGCAACAATATGTAAACGAATTGAAAAAACTGGCTAAAATTTCAGTTCTTAAGAAATAGTAGACTCAGTTTGGTGTATGACGTTGCTTTAATAACGGCTAAAGCGATAAATCCGATTTTTTCAAAAAATCGGATTTTTTTATACTTCAAATCCGATTTCTTCAAAAAATCGGATTTCTACTTCAAAAATCCCCCCATGTCAACAACTTTAGAACTTGCAATTGAACTTATCAGTCGTCCTTCCATCACACCTAACGATAATGGGTGTCAAGCTTTAATTGCGGAACGCTTACAAGCGATTGGTTTTACGGTCGAACACTTACGTTTTGGCGATGTCGATAATTTGTGGGCACGGCATGGAAAAACAATGCCTCTGTTTGTATTTGCTGGACATACAGATGTTGTCCCCCCAGGCGCAGAAAATCATTGGCAATTTCCACCCTTTAGCTCTACCCAACATGAAGGGAAACTATATGGGCGAGGTGCTGCTGATATGAAAGGTAGCATCGCCGCTATGGTAACTGCCACAGAGCGTTTTATTGTCTCGCATCCCCAACATAAGGGCAGTATTGCTTTTTTACTCACGAGCGATGAAGAAGGTCCCGCCGTTAATGGCACTGTTAAAGTCATCAAATATTTACAAGAACAAGGCATTTCTATAGATTGGTGTTTAGTGGGTGAACCTTCTAGCACGGAACGTTTATGTGATGTGATGAAAAATGGGCGGCGTGGCTCATTAAATGGCTCATTAACGATACACGGTACACAAGGACATGTCGCCTATCCACAACGCGCCGATAATCCTATTCACCGCTTTGCGCCCCTGTTGAAAAAACTCTGTGAAATACAGTGGGACCAAGGCAACGCCTTTTTTCCTGCCACGAGTTTTCAAATCACTAATATCAAAGCGGGAACGGGTACTAATAATGTCATTCCAGAAGATTTGGAGATATTATTTAATTTTCGTTACAGCACCGAAGTGACTCATATCGAATTACAAGAGCAAGTTGCCGCTTTATTAGACAAACATCGTATTAACTACACACTCAATTGGCAACACTCAGGTTTTCCATTTCTGACCACCCCCGGTACATTAGTCAATGCGATTCAACAGGCCATTTTTGAAACCTGTGGCTATGAAGCCAAATTATCAACAGGAGGCGGCACTTCTGATGGACGATTTATCGCACCCACAGGCGCACAAGTCGTTGAAATCGGTCCCAACAATACGACGATCCATAAAATCAATGAATGGGTTAGTGTCAAAGAACTGGATGATTTGTCTATTATTTATCAAAGAATTATGCAAAAGTTGTTCATCTCTCGTTTTTCAAAAAAATAATTTCATACGATGTGGAGGACATTTTTATTTAATTTGTTAATTTTACTTTTAAAAAATATCCTGCACAAAAATATCTTTGTTCAAAAGTTGTTGATTTTATGCACATTCCTGAGTTACCGCAAAAATTCACAAACCACCGATGAATATCAAAAAAATTCAAAATTTAATAAAACGCTTTAAAAATCAAAGAGATACCTACAATCAAAGCGACTACAACGAAACTCAAACCCGCATTGAATTCATCAATCCATTTTTTACCGCTTTAGGCTGGGATGTAGAAAATAAGCAAGGGCTTTCAATTATTCATTGCCCCGTCGTCCATGAAACC
>QNES01000185.1 GCA_003645255.1 Gammaproteobacteria bacterium | reverse complement strand
TAAGCCCAGTGGGAGATGTTAACTAACTTATTGTTTTTTATCATTTTATTTTTTTTACGATTTCAAATAAAATGGAGTGAAAAATTCAAAAAAATGGCTATTTGAAAAAAGATTTCTTATTTTAAGGTTATTTCCTAAATGACTTTATGAAAATTCGTCAATCTGTGCATTTTTATCATCAGCCATTGATTAAATGAGTATTAAGAAAAGATGTAAATTTATACGTGAGCATTATTTTGAAGGACCTGCAAAACTTGTTGGTATGAATGTCCTGGTTATGGTGCTCCTGTTACTTTTCCTCAAGCCAAAGGTAAACCTTGCCCCCAATTGGGAGTAATGGGTTAGTTAATACGTCATTCATAGATTCAAAGTGTCGCTGATATTTAACTATAGGGGTTAATATGATGGCTATTGTGTATGATGGACCGAAGCAATTAGAAAAAGGTATTAAAGCATTCAAAAATGAAAATTTTTTGGATGCCTATAATCTCATACTTCCATGGGCTGTATCTGGATACGCTAAAGCGCAATGCTACATTGCGACTATGTATCAATGTGGTTTGGGTGTATCCATAAATCGTAAAGCAGCTGAACAAGGCGAAAAATATGAACGAATTTCAGCCACAGCTTATAATAATCTTGGCACTATTTTTAGTGTCGGTATGCCGGGAATACCGGCAAACATTGGGATGGCTAAAAAATACTGGCGTAAAGCAGTCGAATTAGGTTTTGAAATGATACCTAATAATTGGTATGAAGATTCTCAGCCACGCCATACAGAACACCATAACCAATATTC
Source organism: Gammaproteobacteria bacterium (assembly GCA_003645255.1). Lineage (GTDB taxonomy): Bacteria > Pseudomonadota > Gammaproteobacteria > Beggiatoales > Beggiatoaceae > QNES01. The sequence goes on along the minus strand of QNES01000185.1, from coordinate 6,676 downwards.
CCACACTCCGTCTTAGAATACAGCAAGGGCAGAAATACCATTTTTTAAAAAAAGGGTATTTCTGAAGGCACCGATAAAAACGGATTCATTCCAACAAAAAAAATAGTATTTTGGAAACTCTTATGAGGATTATCACATTCAATCAACAAGAAATAAATTAATGACACACCCAAAGGCAAAACACGCCAAGGAATGGCTAAAATCTATTTCATCAAAAACCAAACCTTGGTTTAGTAATTTGGTCAAAAGTGGGATTAATATTAGCAAATAAATTGTTACCATGCTTGCTTTAGTCATTATCCCTATCACGCTCTTGATTATATCAACAATGCTCACACATTCTTTGCAGCGTCGTGTAAATTCCGTCAAGTCATGTTTGACACTGTTTGAACCAGATTAAACTTTTTGATGGATAGGCAGAATTATAATAATCACCTGAAAAACCATTAACTTGATGAATTTTAAAATGGAAACCAATTTACAAGAGGAAGGATAAATGATTCAAACACTTATCATATCTGATCCAGCCATTATGACGATGCACACCGGTTATTGCTGGTACACGGATTACGGTTGAACTGATTTTAGAAAAACTTTCTACCGGAGAAACGGTAGAGCAAATACTTGACGCTCATCCGCGCTTATCTCGTGAAGCCATTTTTGCGGCTCTTAAATTTGCAATCGAAACATTAAAAGCGGTTGTCGTTTATCCAGTTACTAAAGAGGCAAAAATGTGAATTTTTTAGCGGATGAAAATATTGCTCAACCTATTGTTGAGCGTCTTAGACAAGAAAATCACCAAGTATGGTATATTGCTGAAATTGCTCCAAATATTTCAGATGATAAAGTCCTTAAATTTGCTAATGATGAAAAAGCAATATTATTGACAAGTGATAAAGATTTCGGAGAGTTAGTCTTTCGTCAACAACGTGGTCATTTAGGCATTATTTTAATTCGTTTAGCTGGATTGTCGATGGGGAAAAAAATTGAAATCGTATTGTCCACAATCAACAATTATCTTCCAGAATTACCAGATTCTTTTACTGTGATTAGTTCAGGGGGTATTCGCTTACGCCGTGCTAACATGTAGCAAGCGTAGGGTGGGTAGGAGCTTCGCTGCAACCCACCATTTTTTTCTCATTGCGTAAATTTAGTCAAGTCATGTTTGACACTGTTTGAACCAGATTAAACTTTTTGATGGATAGGCAGGATTATAATAATCACCTGAAAAACCATTAACTTGATGAATTTAAACAGTTTTTCTGGTTTTCAAACTTTTTTTGGAACGATAAATTATTTTATGAGAGGAAGTTGTTCGTCAGAATTGAACCAGTACCCTGTTTTGAAAATAGTCTATAAAAGTCATTGACTTTGATAAAAATAATTCTATTATTTTTATTAAAAATGGCAAAACAATCACACCTTACCGCCTTTCATCGGGTGAAAAACAGATTTTGATTATTTTACTTAAAGTGATTTTGCAAGAAAATCAACCTTCTATTTTATTGATGGATGAACCCTAATCATGCTCAAACAACGATTGAAGCTTTAGAAAAAAGAGTAACGGCTTTCATAAATGAAATAAAAGTGAAACACGATACCATTGACTTAACAGAAATTGAAAATGATCTCAAGGACAATTTCAAAATTAATACTTCAGACATTTTTTGGTACCTAAATGGACATATTATCTATGACAATGTTGTTTCACTAATGCTTAAGAAAGTCATTTTGAGTTATACAAAACAGCGAAACAAAAATATGACTCTATGCCTACAACTGAAATTGTACAAAATAAATACCGAGAATATAAGAATTATCTCAAAAACATTAAGTGGGAAACACTTTTGATAACGAGTCATTTGCAATGTCTTGCTTTTGAAAATAATTATCCTCTTATGGAAAAAATAAAGGAAGATATTATTACTTTTTGCAAGGATAAAAAGGGAAGTTAAAATAAATTTGTTTCTCGTTCCCAAACAGAGTTTTGGAACCAGAAATAGAAAAATTTAGTATTATAATTTGATTTGGTTTATCAATATAAAGTTAATAAGGAAAACAAATATGCAAAATACAACATTAACCACACTGCAATCACTGGATCATATCCGCCAACGTTTATTAGATCTTTCCAAGCGTAATCAACTGCTAAGTTATAAAGAAAAAGCACGAACGGTGCATATTGTCAATACCACCATTATATTTCATAAATTGGTGTCTGAAGGCAAAAGCATGACGTTTGCACCTTTACCCAAGCCGCTACGAAATACGACGGCTATAAATGTCAGTTGTGAAACGCTGCCACCACCTTATTTGAGCCAGTCAAAGGAAAAAAACAAAAAAGCTCAGGAAACATTATTGCATACGGCACACAATGAAGAAGTTTTAGAACGGCGGTGTAAAAAATTAGCACAAGATGCTCGAATGGCTATCGAAGAAACCGGCAGCAATTTGTTATATCTAGCCCTTGGTTTTTTACACTGGTATGATGATAAACTTTCAACAGAGCCAGTCAAAGCACCGTTAATCCTTATGCCTGTCAAATTGGAAAGGGTGCATTTACCCCCAACCTACGAGTATGTGCTGTCATACCGTGACGAGGATATTGAAACCAATATTTCCTTAGCGGAAAAATTAGCTAATGATTTTAATTTGGTCTTGCCGAGGTTTTCTCATCAAACCGAACCCCTGGATTATTTAGCACAAGTTGCTGAAATGGCGAGTGAAATACCCCGATGGCAAGTTGTACCCGATATCCGGTTAGACTTTTTTAGTTTTACTAAGTTATTGATGTATAAGGATTTAAAAAATGATAGCTGGGCTGCGAAACTAGCAGACAATGCTAATCTCAAACAAATTTTGGTGGGTGAAAACCAGGTAATGATTCCTTCCCTTGAAAAAGCAATTGATGCTATTTCACACTTTGAACCAGGGGCAGTCGGGAAAACTTCTACCAAACAAGAAATACCGTCTTTTCAAAAAGCTCTTAAAAAGGAAATTTACCCAATAGACTGCCATCCCCTGGCTATGAAAACCCCCTTAATTCTTGACGCGGATAGCTCCCAACAGAGTGTTATTATGAAAGCATTATGGGAACAAAGCAATCTCGTTATTGAAGGTCCTCCTGGTACAGGTAAATCGCAAACCATTACGAATTTAATTGCCGCTGCCCTCGCTCAAGATAAATCAGTCTTGTTTGTCGCGGAGAAAAAAGCGGCTTTAGAAGTAGTCAGTTCGCGCCTAGAAAAAGTGGGTTTAGGAGATTTTTGCTTAGAATTGCATAGCCACAAGACGCAAAAGAATGTTTTCCATGCCAATATCAAAAAGCGGCTCAATAAAGAATATCATGATGCCACATTAAAGTCAGATAGCAAAACGCTGACGGAACAACGATTACTGGCTTACTCTAATCTGGTTAATACGACAGTTGGTCCTGATAATGAGCGGATTTATGACCTTTTTTGGGCTGTCGAAAAATTACGCGGTGACATTGCCGGGGAAAAGCTGCGCTTTGAAGTTCAAAACCCCTTTCAGACAAAAAATGATTTTGATAATAAAATCAACAAGTTAAAAGAATTAGGCGAACAATATGAAGCCCTTTCGGACAAAGTCATACAACACTGGCAGGGCTTCAAACCGACTAAAATTTGGCCAGGGGATGAAGAAATCATTCAGGGCATTTTATCCACTTTATTTTTAGAAACGCAATCTTACGAAGCCTACCTGGATGTTTTAATTGAAGAAACGAAAATCCCATTGACAAAAGATTTAGCAGCCCTGCAATTATTCACTAAAATTAACCTCGCACCGATTAAGCCAATACCCACCCCTTTTGATAGCGCGGCTGCGGTGCAATTATTAAATAGGCGCACCATTGATATACTCCGTCAATTTAAAATCAATCAAAAGGAATATCGGCAACTCCTCATTCGAGCCACTCAATTCCTGGGGCATGGTAGATATTCGGTCAAATTTCTCCAACAAGTGCTTAATGAAACCAGCCAATTGGAGCAATTAGGTTTTGGTAATGAGTCACCGAATGAAATCATGGTGCTTATCAAGAACGTGGATAAACTAGATAATGAATTGCGTTCATTATTAAATAATCCAGAATCGGTTGAAAATTTTCTTAAATTTTTGCAATTGAGAGAATTAGCGGAGCGAGCACCCCAGGATCTAGTGATTAACAAGCACTCAGCGCACGCGCTGGAAGCCACCCCTATTGTTTTCCAACATGCCCATCAAAATTTCGCTGAATTAGTCGTACAGTGGGATAACCAAAAAGAAGATTTTCTGCTGAATAAATTACCCCCTTCAGAAGACATCGCCGTTTTAGCTGATGAACTTCGCAAACATAGAAGCAAATGGTTGGCATTTTTATCGGGTGATTATCGGCGTACTAAACGTGCCATGAATCGTTTTTTGGCGACTTCAAAATTGAACACGCGCCAGTTAATTAAACGATTAGAAACACTCGCTACTCTGAAACGGCAAATAGAGCAAGCAACCCAACGGGCGCAATATAAACGACTGTTTGGTTCCTTATTTCAGGGCATAGAAACCGATTGGGCGTTGCTTGAACAGCACATTGAATGGGCGCAAGCATTGGCTAAAGTGCTAGGTTCTTCAGAAGAAGCGCAAGAATTATTAGCGACACAAGCCAATCCACGCGGTCATATTCTAAAAAGCACCGCCGTTATGTATGAACAATGGCTAAGAGTCACTAAAGCCGCTGAACAACTCCAAGTACCGGTGGATTCTCATTTATTAGTCAATGAATTTGTGGAAAAATTATTTGAGCGGCGCAAAGAAGTGGTGCAATTAGTTACCCTATTGCAACAGCAATTACCACACCTCGGCGATAAACATGTGATTTCCATTCATAGTGCGGTGCAAAATTTATTAGCGGCTTGGCAACTTCGTAGTGAGGCGGAACAAAATTTATTTCTGAAAAAATTATTTGGTAAAGCGTATCGAGGAATTGAAACCGAAGCGACTGCCCTATTTGCCATGTCGGAGTGGATAACCCATTTACAAACAGCCACCAAGATGCCGATACCGCTATTACACTGGCTTGTAAGTAAAGATACCGCGATGAGACTAACGATTTATCACGTTTTGTTAAACAAAAATCAAAGTTATCTCACTAACTTAATGGAACATTGCCAAAAACTCGCCGAATTTGGCGAACTCAATACGCAACAATGGTTCCGCTGCCCTGATAAAGCTTGTACATTAGCACAAATTACTAAAACAACCCGCACTTGCCAAGCTTCTGTCAATTTATTAGGCACTTTATCAACATTTTACGTTTTAAAACAAGAATTGGATGAAATGGGGTTCCAAGTTATTACGGATGCGATGATGAACAAACAAATTAAGCCCTCATCTGCGCCCCTCCACTTTCAATATGCCGTTTATCAAAATATTGCACGGGAATTAGTACGCAAACATGATATTTTAGCCCACTTCACGCGCACGAGCTATGAAAATCTTCGCCAACGCTTTGCCGAATTAGATAAAAAATGGCAAAACGTGACTCGACAACATATTGCTTATCAAATGGCTCAAAAAGCGATTCCCAAGGGCAATGGCACAGGGCGCGTGGCAACATTTACCGAAAAATGCCTTATTGAACATGAACTGAATAAAAAGCGGCGACATATTCCCATTCGCCAATTAGTTCGGCGAGCCACTAAAGCACTGCAAGCGATGAAACCTTGTTTTATGATGGGTCCCCTATCAGTTGCCCAATATTTACCGCCTGGGCAAATTGAATTTGATTTATTAATCATGGACGAAGCTTCACAAGTGCGTCCAGAAGACGCTTTGGGTGCTATCGCTCGATGCAAGCAAATTGTGATTGTAGGTGATCCGAAACAATTACCGCCAACCCAATTTTTTGAACGATTAGTCAATGAAGAAGAAGTCACCGCATTGGATGGGCAAGAATCCATTTTGGATCTTTGCCTCAGCACTTATCAAAAGGGGCAACTACGCTGGCATTATCGTTCTGAACATGAAAGTCTGATTGCTTTTTCTAATCATCACTTTTATGACAATGAATTAATGATCTTTCCCGCTCCAACACTTCAACAAAAAGGCTATGGTGTTCACCTCAACTATGTAGAACAAGCCACCTATTTCAGGGGATGCAATCAAAAAGAGGCGGAAGCCGTTGTCGCTGCGATAGTCTCCCATTTTCAAAATGCCCAGGCGTTTAGTTTAGGGGTAGCAACGTTTAATATGAGACAACAAGCCCTGATTAGTGAAATATTAGATAAACGCTGTCAAGAAGACACCTGGCTAGAAGGGCAAATCAAAGCAACAGAAAATACCCCGGAACCCTTTTTTATCAAAAACTTAGAAAATGTCCAGGGCGATGAACGCGATATTATTTTTGTTTCCAGCACTTATGGACCGGACCCGGAAACAGGAAAAGTCTTTCAACGCTTTGGTCCTATTTCGCATGAAATGGGTTGGCGACGACTCAATGTCATTTTTACCCGTGCCAAAAAGCGACTAGAATTGTTCACCTCAATGCGTTCCAGCAACATACACCCAAAAGCCAAACGCGGGGTACAAATACTCAAAACCTATTTAGAATATGCCGAAACGGGGCAACTATCCCATCACGGTGGCATAACTGAACCAAAAACACTGAGCGATTTTCAAC